>NZ_FXBB01000005.1 GCF_900177735.1 Dethiosulfovibrio salsuginis
AAGGAGAGAGCTTTGACCTTCTCCTTTATGACCTCCACAGACGGGGCTACGGAGAGAACCGCTTTTTTTACCATGTTGTAGATCGTTCCCGTGGATATAGGAAGTTTACAGGCCCCGTGGAGTATGTCGTGGATGCGGTCTATGGATACGGCTCCTATAGTGTTTAGGACGGAGACCAAAGCGATAGTCTCTGGACCATACTGGACGGTGGACCTAAGGAAAAGCCTAAGGAAAAGGACGAGCTAGGTCTATAACAGCATACATGCCCGCAAACTCCAAGTTAGCTAAAGGGAACCTCTAAAAACTCACTTTCGAGTCTCCTCGGAGAGACCGTCCCGCCTGCGCCCTGTTTCGCCCAATCGTATACTCGACCTGCCTGTTCCGTAAGAACCGCCTCGGAGGGCACGTCCTGTGCCCCCTCGGCTTGGGGCGACGTCCTGTCGACCCATTCTTACTACACGACGGCATGTCGAGTATACGGGCTCAAGTGGGCTCCGTCGGAACGGTCTCTCCGAGGATTAGAGTTTTTAGAGGTGCCCTAAAAAGAGTGGCAATTAAAGGGGGGAGAATTGACCCTTTAGGTGTGACAGGAGGTCCTCAAAGGACATGGATCCGAGATCGCCCTCGGAGCGATCTCTCACCGCCGCCGTGCCGCTCTCAAGCTCCTTATCGCCGACTACCAGCATGAAGGGGACTTTCTCCATCTGGGCGTCCCTTATCTTTTTGCCTAGCTTCTCGTCCCTTACGTCTAGCTCCACCCTGTAGTCCTCACATTTAAGCCTCGCCATGAGATCTCTGGCGTAAGCAACGTGGTCCTCTCCGACCGCCAATATCTTTATCTGGACAGGAGCTATCCAGAAGGGGAAGGCTCCTGCGTAATGCTCTATGAGTATGCCGAAGAACCGCTCCAGGCTGCCGAGTATCGTCCTGTGGAGCATGGCGGGACGGTGTTCTTTTCCATCAGGGCCTATGTAGTTTACGTCGAACTTCTCTGGCATCTGGAAGTCAAGCTGGATGGTGCCACACTGCCAGGTCCTGCCTATGCAGTCCTCCAGATGGAAGTCTATTTTAGGTCCGTAGAAGGCTCCATCACCGGGGTTTAGGATGTACTTCACCCCTCTTCTTTCCAGGACCTCCCTTAAAGAGTCTTCCGCCAGCGTCCAAAGCTCATCGGAACCCATGGAGTTCTCCGGCCTTGTGGAGAGCTCTATGTGGTATTTAAAGCCAAACACCTCGGAGTAGATATAGTCCACCATATCCATGATCAGGGAAACCTCGTCTTTGATCTGATCGGGGGTGCAGTAGTGGTGAGCGTCGTCCTGGGTGAAACATCTGACCCTCATCAGACCGTGAAGCACTCCGGACTTTTCGTGACGATGGACGGTCCCCAGCTCACCGAGCCTCAGGGGCAGCTCTCTGTAGCTGTGGAGGTCCGATTTATAGACCATGATCCCTCCAGGACAGTTCATAGGCTTGATGGCGTAGGGCTGTTCGTCGATCTCGGTGAAGTACATATTGTCCCGATAATGATCCCAGTGGCCCGACTGGATCCACAGATCTCTGTTGAGGATCAGAGGGGTCTTTATTTCGTCGTAGCCGTTCTTACGGTGGACCTTTCTCCAGAAGTCCACCAAGGTGTTGATAACCACCATGCCCTTAGGGTGGAAGAATGGGAAACCAGGCCCCTCTCTGTGGAGGGTGAAAAGGCCGAGCTCTCTGCCGAGCTTGCGGTGATCCCTCTTTTTGGCCTCCTCCATCCTGTGGATATAGCCTTCCAGCTCCTCCTGGGAGGCGAAGGCGGTTCCGTATATCCTGGTGAGCATTATGTTATTCTCGTCACCTCTCCAGTAGGCACCGGCGACGGAGAGAAGCTTGAAATACTTGAGATATCTGGTATTAGGAGCGTGAGGTCCACGACAGAGGTCGACATACTCGTCTTGCCAGTAAACGTTGACCGAGTCGTCCTCTATGGCCTCAAGGATCTCCACCTTATAGGGATCCTGACGTTCCCTGAAAAGGGCGATGGCATCCTCTCTGGAGATGTTCTTTCGGACTATAGGAATGCCTTTTTTTACGATCCGCCTCATCTCTTTCTCTATCTCAGAGAGGTCGGACTCGGAGATAGGCTCTTTAAACTCTATATCGTAGTAAAAACCGTCTTTTATAACCGGACCGATGGCCACCACCGAGCCAGGGAAAAGCCTGGTCACCGCCTGGGCGAGAAGGTGAGCGGTGGAGTGCCTGAGTATGTCCAGCCCCTCCTCCGATTCTGCGGTGATAGGGAGCACCTCGGAGTCGGCGGACAAAACCACGTCCAGATCAAGCTCCTGCCCGTTTACCTTAGCTGCCAGAGCCCCTTTATCCTGTTTCCACGATTTAAGGACGTCGCCGGAGGATAAAGAATCCGACTCCATTACCTTACCGTCTGCTCCAGAAAAACGATACATAAATATTCCTCCTAACGGTTAAATACAAAAATTGAACTTAATAGAACCTCTAAAACTCACATTCAGGTCCCCTCGGAGAGACCGTCCCGCCTGCGCCCTGTTTCGCCCAATCGTATACTCGACCTGCCTGTTCCGTACGAACCGCCTCGGAGGGCACGTCCTGTGCCCCCTCGGCTTGGTGCGACGTCCTGTCGCCCCATTCGTACTACACAACGGCAGGTCGAGTATACGGGCTCAAATGGGCTCCGTCGGAACGATCTCTCCGAGGGTCAGAGTTTTTAGAGGTGCCCTAAAGCGTTAACTGACTTCGCCGGGACTGGAGGATAGGCCGGTGCTGCCGAAGCCTCCTTCACCTCTCTCCGTTGAATCCAGGGAGTCTACATCCTCCCAGACAGCTCTGACAACAGGAGTCAGCACCATCTGAGCTATTCTATCCCCGGGGGATACCTCGAAAGGAGAATCTCCAAGGTTCATCAGAATTACCTTGACCTCTCCTCTGTAATCCGAATCTATGGTGCCAGGGGAATTTGGGACCAAGATAGATTTTTTAAGAGCCAGACCGCTTCTCGGCCTTATCTGAGCCTCAAAGCCAACTGGGACGGCGATCTTAAGGCCTGTAGGAACAGCCTCACATCGTCCTGGAGGGATCGCAACCGCCTCGGAGGCCAGTAAGTCCATACCGGCGGAGCCTTCGGTTTCATAGCGAGGAAGGGGAAGCCTTTGGGCTTCCCCTTCCCTTACCACGGGGACGAATACATCCACCTTTTATCTCCTGCCTCTTCCGCCGTCTCCGTTGCCGCCTCTGCGACGATCGTCACCACCAGGACGCCTTCTAGGTCCGTCAGATCCTGCAGGAGGTGCGGGAGGAAGGGTCCCTATAAAGGTGTCCCTCTCCGCCTCAAAGGGCAGGCAGGTCTCGAGGCCAGCCTCTTTAACCTTCGCCTCGTCGGCGAGGATCTTCTTTCTGGTTAGGTTAATTCTTCCCATGTCGTCGATCTCCCTGACCATGACCAAGACCTGATCTCCAGGCTTGAACACGTCCTCCACCTTGCCAACCCTATGGGTGCTTATCTCGCTGACGTGAAGGAGTCCCTCTTTTCCGGGAAGAACCTCCACAAAGGTCCCGAAGGCCATCAGTCTGGTGACCTTGCCCAGGAAGACCTCCCCGGCCTGAACCTCACGGACTATATCGCTGATCATCTTGATGGCGGCGTTGACCTCTTCCTGAGTCGCCCCTGCGACCAGAACCTGGCCGTTATCGTCGATGTTCACCTTAGCTCCGGTCTCCTGGGTGATCCCTCTGATGACCTTTCCGCCAGGTCCTATGACATCCCTGATCTTATCGACGTTGATAGTCATAGTCTGCATTCTAGGGGCGTTAGGTGAAAGATCTCTGGGCTCTGAGATAGCCTCTTCCATAACGTCCAGGATAGCCATTCTGGCATCTCTGGCCTGAGCCAACGCCTGCTGGAGGATAGCTCTGGTGATGCCTCCCGCTTTGTTGTCCATCTGAAGGGCGGTAACGCCGTCTCTGGTTCCAGCCACCTTAAAGTCCATATCTCCGTAGTGATCCTCAAGCCCCTGGATATCGGTCAGGACGACTACGTCGTCTCCCTCTTTGATCAGACCCATAGCGATGCCAGCGACGTGCCTCTTGATAGGAACTCCAGCACTCATGAGGGCCAGACTTCCGCCACATACCGACGCCTGGGAACTGGAACCGTTCGACTCGAGGATATCGGATACAACCCTGGTTACGTAGGGGAACTCGTCCTCTTTCGGGACCACCGGGAACAGTGCTCTTTCCGCTAAAACGCCGTGGCCTATCTCTCGCCTGCCCGGACCTCTCATAGGCCGAACCTCTCCTACGGAGAAAGGAGGGAAGTTATAGTGAAGAAGGAAGCTCTTGTTAGGCTCATCGTGCTTCAGGCCATCGATAAGCTGATCGTCTTCACCTAACATCCCCAAAGTGGCGGTAGCAAGCGCCTGGGTCTCTCCTCTGGTGAAAATAGCCGAACCGTGAACCCTGGGCAAAACGTCGACCTCACAGGATACCGCCCGAAGCTCGTCGGTCCTTCTGCCGTCGGCCCGTCTCTTTTCCTTGACGGTGATGGCTCTCATCATGGTCTTTACCCAGTGCTCTACCACCTTGGAGATATAGCCGCCTTTGTCGGGGTAAGACTCGGCGAAATGCTCCCTTGCCTTAGCCTCTATCTCCCGAATAGCCGATCCTCTCTCCTTTTTCTCGTGGATCATTACGGCACGGCCGATATCCTCTTTCAGATTGGCCTCGACCCACTGGTCTATCTCGGAGAACACCTGAGGAGGCTCGATGACTATCTTAGGACGTCCGATCTCCTCCCTCATCTGAAGCTGAAGGGCGACGATCTTCTTTATCTCCTGATGGGCCATCTCCATAGCGTCGACTAAAAGCTCCTCGGAAACCTCTTTAGAGCCCGACTCCACCATGGTGATACCGTCGGCGTGACCGCTGACCACAAGCTCCAGAGAGCTGTCTACCATCTGAGCCTCTGTAGGGTTAACGACCAACTCTCCGTCGATACAGCCGATCCTTACCGCTCCTACCGGTCCTCCCCAGGGGATATCCGATATAGTCAAAGCGGCGGATGCGGCGTTTATCGCCAGTATATTAGGGGCGTTAAGCTGGTCCACCGATAGGACCGTCGCGACAACGTGGACATCGTGACGCATCCATCCCTCAAAAAGCGACCTTATGGAGCGATCTATGACCCTCGCACTTATGGTGGCGGTCTGAGACGGACGGCCCTCCCTCTTTATGAATCCACCGGGAATCTTTCCTGCAGAGTAAAAACGTTCCTCAAAGTCGACGAGAAGGGGGAAAAAGTCCAGCCCCTCCCTGGGCTTATCGGTCATACAGGCGGTGGTAAGGACAACCGTCTCACCCTGGCTGGCCCAGATGGACCCAGAAGCCTGCTTTGCGACCTTACCGGTCTCAAATACCATCTCCTGTGCCCCAATAGTTACCTTATAGGTCTTCTTCATTCAATGAGTCCTCCTCTTCTTTTCTATCCCTTTTGATGGGGCTAAGCATACCACAAAAGCACCTAAAAAAAAGCGGGAACGGATAAAATCCGTCCCCACAAAAGCCCAAACTAGTGTCTGAGTCCCAGCCTCTCGATGAGGCTCTTATAGCGGTTGAAGTCCTTCTCCCTGACGTAGCGAAGCATCTTACGACGACGGCCGACCATGGTAAGGAGGCCCTTTTTTGAGTGATAGTCGTGCTTGTGGATCTTAAGATGCTCGGTGAGATCCCTGATCCTCTTGGTGAGGATGGCGATCTGAACCTCAGGAGATCCGGTGTCGCTACCGTGAGTGTGATAATCCTCGATAATTACGCCTTTCTGTTCTTTTGTAAGCATTTACGCACCTCTGAATCTGGCATTTAGCCGAAATCCTGAATCCAAGAAAAACCTCTACGGGCAAAACCTAGAACCAGGTGAGTCGAATTCTACCATCAAACCATGGCCTATACAAGAAGCAACGAAAAGATCCAGGAAAAAAACTCAAAAAAATCCTATTTCACTCTCGACAGAAGACTGTGGTTGTGTTTTAATACATGTAAACGGTGGGATACACCGATGAAATACAATCTTTTACCAGGGGTGGTACTAGTGAGAATTCTGATGATAGGGGATAAGGATACGGTAAACACAGGTGAAAACCAGAACCTTTTTGGAGATCTTTCCAGAGAGTTCACGGTGGTCAGGATAAGCGATCCTCAGGAAGGCCTGGAGATGCTTAAGTCCAACAAGTACGATTGCGTCATCATAGACAGAAAGAACGAACAGGACTCCTGCGGCATGGACCTCCTCAGCTTCAACAAAGAGAGCGGCATGGGGCTTCCTATAATGATCATATCCAGCGATAAAACCGTCGAAGATCTGGTCGAGATGTTCAACCAGGGAGCGGACGACTACGTTGGAGCTCCCTGCGACAGCAGAGAGATAATATCCAGGGTTCACTCCCTCATCCGTAGGAGTGCCCAGAGCCACAGGCCTCTTTTAACCTGCGGCAGATTGATTCTCGATCCTATCGCAAGGGAGTGCCGAATAGACGGAAACACCGTCCCATTGAGAAGAAGGGAGTTCGACATACTCGAGCTTCTCATGAAACACGATAATCAGGTCTTCTCCAGGGAGAGGATAATCACCGAGGTATGGCAGAAGGAGTACGACGGCACGAGCAACGTAGTCGACGTACACATAAAATACCTCAGAGACAAGCTCAGAGAGCATAAAATGGACTCTATCGTCGTAACGGTAAGAGGAGTCGGCTACAAGGTACAGTGTAGCGATCTAGTTTAAAAAAAGCCCTGAACCACACGGTTCAGGGCTTTTTTTAGATCTAGTTTTCCCTGGAGACGAGACCTTGAGATCTGCCGCTCTCGGACAGCTTGAAGGACCTGACCAACCCTCTGAGTTCCATAGAGACCTCCGCCAGCTCCTCCGATCCACGGGCTACCCGCTCCGCAGCGGAAGCCACCTCTCCTATCTGACTGCGAACCGTATCGGAAGAGGACGCCGCTAAACTCACCTTCGACGAAACGCCTTGAACCGCGCTGGCTATCTCCTCGCTGGACGCCGCCTGTTCCTGAGAGACCGCCGCGAGATCCTGGGTCGCCGAGGCTATTTTGGAAAGGCCGTCCATCATCTTATCTATGATAACCTTGGTGTTTTCCGCCAGGTCGCTAGACTCCTGGGACTCTTTAGCGTTTTTCTCCGACGAGGACACCACGATATCGAGGTTCTTGGTTATCTCGGAAGCCAGGTTCGCTATCTTCGTCGCCGCCTGATTGCTCTCCTCCGCCAGGTTCCGAACCTCCTCGGCTACCACAGCAAAACCTCGGCCAGCCTCGCCCGCCCGGGCCGCCTCTATAGCGGCGTTCAGGGCCAGAAGGTTGGTCTGATCCGCTATTCTGCTTATCTGAACCACAAAGCTCTGGATCTCCCTCGCTTGATCGCCGAGACCTTTCATCTCCTTAGCGGCACGAAGGGCCTCTTTAGCCATACCTTTAACGCTGGAGGCAACCTTACCGACGGCGTCTATTCCTTCCTCCCCGGCGGAACGAGCCTCATCGACCTCGTTGGCCATATCGGTACCCTTTTGTGCCGTAGACTGTGCCCCACTGGCGACCTCGTCCACCGAGACGTTCATCTCCTTGGCGGTTATCGCCAGGCTGTCCATCTGAGAGGAAACGTCATCCGCACCGGCTCTGGTCTCCTCCACTCCGGCGTTGGTCTCCTGGGCCACCGCGGAGAGATCCTCGGCGGTATTCCCAAGCCTCTCGGCGACGGAGGAGATAGCCTGGAGGGACTCCCGTTGTTTCGATATCATATCGGCGATGGCATCGGCCATCTGTCCTAACTCGTCCCCTCTGGTAGGGCCAAAGTCCTCCCTGGCGACGGTAAGATCGCCGCCTCTAGCCCTCTGAGCCAGCCCTATAACCGTCTGAAGAGGCCTGGTGACCCCTCTAGCCGCCATCAATACGACTAGGGCGACCAAAATCGTCACAGCCAGAGCCACGAAAGCTATGTAATAGAGGAGCGACCTGACGGGCTCCATGACCTTATTAATAGGGACCCCTACGACGAAGGACCAGGGAGTATCGGTCCCTCCGATGGAGATAGGCGTAGCCATAACGTAAATATCGGTGTTCATATGGTCGGCATATACGGTATGGGAATGCTCTCTGCCAGCTTTGACCGCATCGGCAAAGTCGTCGGTCCTATCGCCGTTCATGTCCCTCTCCGAATCCCGCATCTGCTTACCGATCCTCGAGGGATCGAAATGAGCCACCACTGTGCCGTTGTTGCTGAATATGGCGGAAACTCCTGTGCCGTAGGGCTTAATGCCCTCCACCATCCTCTGAAGCTCATCGACTACGATATCCACTCCTACGACACCTAAGACCTTGCCGTCTTTCTTAATAGGGGAAACCAGGCTTATGAGCAAAGTATCCTTTCCGTTCAGAGGATACATGTAGGGTTCCACTATCGTGTCCTCTCCTGTTTTAAGGGGAACCTGATAGTAGTCTCCAATCCCTGGCTTGTCGTAATCGACGAGAGGCTCCAGCTTTATCTCACCGCTCGAGCGATTCCAGTAGGGTATAAAGCGACCGGTTTCGTCGGAGCCTTCCCTGTTAGCGTAACGAGAATCGAGGCCGTCAAGGGCTTTAGGCTCCCAGCAGGACCATATACCGATAAAGCTTGGGTTTGACTCTAAAACTTTTTGAAGCATGTTGTTAAAATAGTTTCGTCTACCTCCAAGACCTATGGTTCCAAAGCCCTCCATTATCTGGGCCATCACCTGGGCGACCCCCAGCCCGGCCTCAAGCTTAGCCTGGACGTCTTTAGCGTGAACCTCCGCCAGGGCATGGGTGTACTCGATAGCCGAATCGGACTGCATAGATCCGGTCCTGGTGTACACCACCGTAGCCATAATGGCTATCCCCAAAACAACGGCACCCAAAACCACCGAGACAAGCTTCTTTCCTATGCTCAAAGTCTTCATAACTAGGCCGCTCCCCCCTTATCAAGAGTAAAAAACACAGTCTATTATAACACCAAGAATACCTATTAATCGGACTGCTAGCCCATAAATCGGGAGGCAGGACAGCACACAATAAAAACGACGTTCCGAACTCTATAGCTCGGAACGCCGTTTTTATTTTACTGGTTTAGAGGTATGGAGATAAAGGAGGTCCTTCCGTCCCTTCTTATGAGCAGAACCGCCGAATCTCCCTCTTTTAACGCCTTCGCCAGATCGGAAGGGCCGGATAGAGACAGGCCGTTGGCCTCTAGAATGACGTCTCCCTCTTTGATGCCCGCCCTTGCGGCGGCCGATCTCTCGCCGACCGACAGGACGACCACACCGTCGTCGGAGGGCAACCCGTATTTCTCTCGCCACTGAGCGGTGACTTTAGCTACCTTAACCCCAAGCCTGTCGACCTGACCGGAATCGGAAGCCCCAAAGGCCACAGTATCGTCGACCTCCGCTAAAAGCACCTCTACTGTCTCCTTCTTCGACCTGCGGACTATCTCAAGGGGGACCTTCTCCCCCGCCATATGGTGTCTGACCTTCATGACAAAATCCTGATGGTCTTTGACCTTCTTGCCGGCGATGGATTTTATGACGTCACCTCTACGGAGCCCCGCTTTCGCCGCCGGTGAATCAGGTATAACGTCGCTAACCAGGGCACCTTCGGTGCCCTCAAGTCCGTAGGCCTGGGCGAAATCTTTGGTGACAGGCTGGACGTACACCCCAAGCCAGCCCCTTCTCACCTTGCCGTAGGTCACTATATCGTCCATGACCTGTTTAGCCATGTCGATAGGTATAGCAAAACCGATCCCCTGGGCGTAGGGTATTATGGCGGTATTTATGCCGATAACCTTGCCGTCCAACCCAAGAAGAGGACCTCCGCTGTTGCCCGGGTTGATGGCCGCATCGGTCTGTAGGAAACCGTCAAAGTTGAAGTTTCTGGCGTTTATGCTCCTGTTTTTAGCGGAGACCACCCCTACTGTCACCGAGTGCTCCAGGCCAAGAGGGTTACCTATGGCGATAGCCCACTCCCCCACTCTGACACCCTCAGAATCGCCAAGCTCGAGTACCGGCAGATCTTTGGCCTCTATCTTAAGGACCGCCAGATCGAAAGTGGGATCCTTTCCTACCACCGAAGCCTCAAAGGTCCTGCCGTCGGAAAGGGTAACGGTTATCTTGTCCGCGTCCGATATGACGTGGTTGTTGGTGAGGATCTTCCCGTCGTCGCTGACGATAAACCCCGATCCCCGACCTCTCATAGGGACCATTTGAGAAAATTCCTTGAACCTATCGCCGAAGAACTCCCTGAAGAACGGATCGTTGCCGAAAGGAGACAGGTTCCTTCTGACCATCGCCTCGGTATCTATGTTGACCACCGCCGGAGCGGCCTTCTCGAAGAGATCGGCCACCGGGTTACCTGAATAGATATCCTGAGCCCATAGAGAAGAGCTTAGGGACAGAACGACGACCAATGCCCCAGCTAAAGCTGTTTTTTTAAGGTTAAAACTCATTATAGCCACCTCCCTGTGTTTTGTCTCACTTTACACCAAAGGGAAGTAATCTACATCGTAAATTTTACCGACCTAAATCAGAGCAATTTGACCTAAGGACGGCGATAGACCTGAAAAGCCAAACCATACCGACTATGGCCACCGCTATTCCGAGAACCTGCCCTAGCTTAAAGGGACCTATCCTGTCGCCTTCCCTTAAGACATCTACAAAAGCCCTCTCAAGGCCGTAGAGAATCATGAGCACCGGCCAAAGAACCGCTACAGGCGATTTTCGATCCGCTGTGCCGATCTTCGACTCAAGGTACCAGAGCAAAAGGGCGATCGCCGAGGCCCCACCGGAATAATAAAGCTGGGTAGGGTGAACCGGTGCGGTCATACCGGGAAACCGTACCCCCAGTAAACAGGAGGTCTCTCCACCGTAGCAACAGCCGTTCAGAAAACAGCCCCACCGACCTATGGCGATACAGGCCATAGTGGGAATGGAAGCGGCGTCAGCGACTTTCCAGACGGGAATCCCTTTTTTACGACAGAGCCATATCCCCGCAAGACCACAGCTCAAGGCAGCGGGCAAAGAGGACATCCCGCCCTCTAAAAGGTTTAGAAGCCTAGAGGGGTCGGCGGCGTAAACCGACCAGTTATCGAAATAACCGCCTATTCTGGCACCTAACAACATCGCCAGAAAACTCCATACCAGAATAGAGTGGAGCTTGTCGGGGTCGACTAAATAGCGAGCCTCCGCCCTGGACCTGGTCCAGAAAAGGGCCACCCATAAACCAGCGGTCCACAGCAGATAATAGCTGTGAACCGGGACGGATCCCAAATAAAAAAGGACCGGCTTCATCGACTATGGCCGCTTGGAGCGGTGTCTTTTACGGCCTTGATTGGTCAACCTCACCGCTACCTTTCTGTCGGGATCGACGCCGATAGAGTGGGTCTCTACGTCTTTTCTGTCCTTCAGAGCCATATGGATTATGCGTCTCTCCCAGCTCGTCATAGGATCGAGGTACACCGTCCTTCCGGTGTTGAGGACATCCCTAGCGGCGGAATTTGCCAGCCTCTGGAGGGAGATCTCCCTTCTATCCCTGTAACCATCGCTATCGAGACGGATCTTTCCGCTGGATGCCTGACGAGACATAAGGTTAGCAAGGTACTCCAGGGCCTTTATCGTATCCCCGTGCTTGCCTATGGCGATAGCGGCATCAGGACCGGAGATATTGAGTCCGAGACCGTCTCCCTTTTCTACCACGAGATCCAGATCCATCCTGGAAAGGAGCTCTCTGATCAGGTCCTCCTCGCAGGAGGGGCTCTCGCACTCGCAGGAGGGCTCGTTCAACGGCTCCTCCACCGGGGTCTCCACCGGTGCCTCTTCTACCGATGGCTCCTCTTCCGGCGAGTAGGCCATTTTAACCTCGACCCTGAGCCTTCTTCCGAAAAGACCGAAAAAGGCCTTTTCCTCGTCGAGAACCTTTACCACCAAGCTATCGGGAGATACCCCCCAAGATCTGGCTACCTGATATCGGGCCTCGTTTTCCGTCTTAACCTCAAGGACAACCTTCTGATTCTCCAAAACGAATCACTCCCTTCCGGTTTTAAAGCTCACCTTTCTTAAGGGGATTTTCCTTGTAAAGGGTTGGCTTTTCCTCGGTAGACACCTTACGGACGACCCACCACTGCTGGGCTACGCCGATAAAGGACGACATTCCCCAGTAGAGCATAACACCGCCAGGAAGACTAAGGCAGATAAATCCCATAAAAAGAGGCATGAAATAGTTCATCATAGCCATCTGAGGATTGCCGCTGGAGGTCATCTTCTGCTGATACCAGGTGACGAAGATTATCAAACCGAGGAGCAGAAGGTTGGGCCCGTAAACCCCTACGGAAGCCAATCCTCCGGGGTTTGCCGCTATGCCCTTAAGGACAGCGGTAAAACCTACCTGGACCCCCTCCTCTGTGACCATGCCAAGAGCGGAGGCCATAGTGGAGAGGACGGACCCTTCCAGGGTAACCCCTAAGAAAGAGGCTCCTCCGAAATCGGAGTTCATAAGGACCCTGAAAAGGAGGATCAGAATAGGCAGCTGAACGAGAAGAGGCAGACAGCCAGCGGCGGGGTTTACCTTGTTCTCCTTGTAGAGAGCCATGGTCTCCCTGCTAAGAGCCTCTTTATCGTCTTTGTACTTCTCCTGGAGCATCTTCAGTCTGGGCTGAAGCTTCTGCATCTTCTGCATACTCACGAGCTGCTTGTGGTTCAAGGGGTGAAGGGCGAGCCTCACCAGAAGGGTCAGACCTATAATCGCTAACCCCCAGGAACCTACAAAACCGTGAATGGCCGACATCAAACCGTACATAGCGTTACTCGCTGCTTCCCACAAAACGCTCACTCTCCCTCTATTTTAAGCGACCTCTGAAGCTATCGTCAGAGGGCACCGGATCGTATCCACCGGGGTTCCAAGGTCCACATTTAGCGATGCGACGGATAGTCATCCAACCGCCACGAAGGACCCCAAACCTATCCAGAGCCTCTATGGCGTACTGAGAACAGGTCGGATAAAAACGACAGTTTTTTCCTAAAAAAGGGGATACCAGAACCTGATATCCCCGAATAATCAAAATCACGATAGACCTCATCGGTTTTACCACGAAGGGCCAGGCCAACTATCGGTCAAAAAACCGGATCTCTTCATCAAAGACCCTAGATCGTAGTAAATATCCCTGCCGTTTGCGGTCAAACCTCTTGTACTGAGGCTAAACACCAACCATACCCCAGGACGAACCCAGGGAGCCAGCCTGCGGGCCGCCTCCCGAAGCACCCGTCTTCCGCGACTGCGGACACAGGCGTTACCCTGTCTTTTGCCCACCACCACGCCGAAACGGGTAACCCCGTCAGGCGCCTCGATAAACAACAACCGCACCAGCGAACCTCTGTGCCGACCGCCGGTGCGGAACACAGCGTCAAATTCCCATCCCTTCCTGAGACGCAAGGAAGGTGGATACGGAAAAGCCAACGCTACGGAACTATACTGCCAGTCTCTTACGACCTTTAGCCCTGCGGTTTGCCAGGATACGACGTCCGCTTGGGGAGCTGGAGCGGGCGAGGAAACCCATCTTTCTCTTCCTAGGTCTGTTGTGAGGCTGAAATGTCTGTTTCATTGCTACACCTGCTTTCTCTAATGTAAATAAAGGTATTTGCCGACAATTAAACCTATCGTTATACGGAGATAGGCGATCCCTCTCGCAGGATCTTCAACCGGGACAATATATCATACTCCACCAATGTGAGCAACAGCCCTATCTATCACTCTAACCCTCTTAATGGGCACGGATGGCAAACTTTCCAGGATCCTCCAGTTGGCTCTGGAGAGGACCCTGCCGTCGAGTATAGCCACCTTTCCTCTGTCCGAACCGGAGCGGATAAGCCTACCTATCGCCTGACGAAGGCTCATCTTCGCGCTAGGCAGGACGGATCTCATAAAACTGGCCTGTCCCTCCAGGTCTCGTCGAGCTATCTGAACTGGATCCTCTGGGTGGGGGAAGGGAACTCTGTCCACTATAACCTGGGTCAGCGAATCTCCGGGAACGTCCACCCCTTCCCTAAAGGACACCGTTCCAACCAGCACGGAGGTCCGGTCCTCTCGGAAGAGCCTCAATAGCTCGGACCTAGGTAATTCCCCCTGGACGAGTACAGAGTATCCGTCGTCGTTTTTCTTGAGATAGCTACCGACCCGCCGCAACAGCCTGGTCGAGCTGAGCAACACCAGAGAGCTACCTCGGTTATCCTTACATAGCTTTCGGACAACCCGACACACCCTATCGTCGTATCTTTCGTCCGTGACCGCCGTATCCAGATCGACCACCGAGATATCCATCTGACCTTTGAGATCGAATGGGGAATCGAGCAAAAGGGTCCTGTCGGGAACCAACCCCGTCTCCCTGATCCAGTAATCCAGCTTTCCGTCCACCGCCATAGTGGCGGAAAGGGCCACTATAACCGGCGAATCGCCGGAGACCCCGAAAGAGGAGGGTAGCATATCGCCGCACCAGCTAGGAGAGCTAAAAAGCCCTCCCTCCTCCCTCCAATAGGTCCAATGGGGATAGTCGGACACGTCCAGACACCACCGGAGGGACTCTATCATCTCCACCAGCACCTGAGACCAGGCCAGATACTCACCGTTATCCCTGGCGACATCCTCCCCTGCTGGCCCCATGTCGGATATATAGTCGTCGATCTTTCTACCTATAGAGGTTATAGGGCCTAAGCTATCCATGAGGGCCCTTCCGTCCCTGGTAAGCTGCTCGGGGGGATCGTTAAAGATTCCTCCTCTACCCCCTAAACTGTCCAGCCTGTCGAAAAAGGCCTTGGCCAGCTCCCCGGACTCTTTAACCAGCCCGGCCTGAGACTCTGGATCGTAGCCCAGGGCGTTACAGACGGCCTGATCCAGCCTAGGGAGGGGAACCCTTTTCAGATGTCTGAGCCAATCGTCTTTTCTGACCGATTGAGTCGATACCGACGAAAGGGCCTCCGCCATCCTATGGGCCTCATCGCAGAAAATCGCCTTAACAGGCACCGGGAAAGCCCCCCCTCTGCTGAGGGTATAGGCGAAAAAGAGGTGATAGTTAGCCACTACAACCTGCCACCTTGCGGCGTTTCTGAGAGACTTTTGGACGAAACATCGCTCTCTAAAAGGGCATCTGCCGCCGAGACAGCCCCTAAAGCTCGCCGATATACGCTCCACCACCGGATGACCTGGAGGCAGAGGTATCTCCGACAGGTCTCCTTCGTCGGTGGTGGAGAGCCAGGCCATTATGGTCTCCGACGCCTCTCCTCCGTCGTTGAAGGAGAGAAAGCCGTCGTCTCCTAAGTCAAAGGCCTTTCTCATACATCCGTAGTTTCCTCTTCCCTTCAGAAGTCCGAAAGAAACCGGGACCCCCATAACCTGGGAAAGGGCGGGAAGATCTTTCGATATCAGCTGTTCCTGAAGGGGAATACTGGAGGTAAGGACCAATACCGCTCCCCCCTCCTTTTGAACCCACTCTATAGCAGGAGCCAAAAAGGCAAAACTCTTCCCTACCCCTGTAGGGGCCTCGGCGGCCAGAAGATAGCCTCCTCCCGCTTTAAGACCCTCGGCAATAGCCTTAGAGAGGGTCTCCTGCTGGGCTCTATACTCGAAGCCCTCGAGTTTTGAACAAAAAAGGCCATCAGGCCCAAAGAAATCGGTCATGCAATCACCGTCGTTTTCTGATACAATCTTGTATTGCGCCCGAAGCATAGCCTATGGCTCTCGACACGACGAGCGTGTTAGAATATAATACGATTTTTTTCGAGGAGGTGAAACAAGGATGCCCAACAAACAGTCCGCAAAGAGACGAGTACGTACTTCGGAGAAGAACCGTCTTTACAACCGCTACTGGAAGAGTCGCTGCAAAACCGCAGCCAAGAGGGTTATCGAGTCCATAGCGGCGGGAGATACCGACCTGGCAGCTAAAAGGCTTGATATGGCTCAGTCCGTACTGGACAAGGCAGTCGTCAAAGGCGTGGTTCACAAAAACACCGCCGCTCGCCGCAAGTCCAGCCTGGCCGCAAAGGTCAAGGGACTGGCCACAGCCAAGGCCTAATGAAACGACCTCCTATGGAGGACCACCACCGAGAGGATGCGGAGACGCACCTCTCGTTTTTTTATGCCTAAAGCCTGGGGAGCAACAGCCTCTCAAGGCCTATCCATCCTTCCCCTGCGCCGGTCCTCTCCGCCATAGAGAGGCCCACGACCTCAGCCATAAGGGCCACAAGCTCTGAGAGATCGTAGAGCCCTGCCCCTTCCCAGGCCTGACGGGCCTGATACTGGGTCATGCCTAAAGCCCTCTCGAAGCCTCCGTCTTTTCCGTACTTTTTGAGATAAAAGGCAAAACGGATTCGCTTGTGAAGTGCCGCCAAGACGGGGATAAGCTCACCGGCATCCTCAAGCTCTCTCAAGCCCTGAATGCACAGCCCCGCCCTTCTTGAGCAAAAACCGTCCAGCAAAGTCAGCATTCCCCGTCCCTGCTGGTTTAAAACCATCTCCTTAACAAGCCCAAGGTCCACAGTAGCACCGTCGGCAACCTCGCCTAAAGTAGCCAGTACGGAGAGGAGCTCCTCTCCGTCGTCGAGCCACTCCACCATCGTAGAGGCCCCTTCGTGGGACAGGTCTATGCCCGAAGAACGGGCCTTGCCTATCAGCCATGAGACCCTTTTTGAGGGCCAAAAAGGCACCACCTCCGCCTCCATCAAGGAGGATTTTGCGACGACCTCTTTGCCCAAAAACTTCTTGTGGTTTCCCCGGTAGACTAAGATCAGCCTTACATCGCTATCGGGACCCTCGAGAACATCTATAGAAGCCGAAGGGAAACTCCCTAAAGAGGTCGGATCCTCCAGTATTCGTGCTACTTTCGAGGAAAACAGCCCTGTTGCCATCGAATCGGACATAAGCTCCGACCAGCTGTCCCAGGATTGGCCCTCTCTGACCTCATACCCCTGAGATCGACACTCGGAGACCGCCTCGGAAAGGAGACGCCGCTGAGAGGACTCAGCGGCGCTCACGATCACCAGATGGGGCACCGACTACTTCACCACCAGATTGACCAAACGGCCGGGGACCACTATGACCTTTACGACCTTCATCCCTTCCATTCGCTTCTGAACTCCAGGATGCTCTAAGGCTATTTTCTCCAGATCCTCTTTGGATATATCCGAGGGAACCTGGAGCTTTTCCCTGACCTTGCCGTTGACCTGAATCGCTATGGTAACCTCGTCGTCCACGGTCATATCGGGGTCGTACTCAGGCCACGCCTCAAGAGAAGCGCAGCTGGTCTTGCCAAGCCTCTCCCACAGCTCTTCGGCCATATGGGGAGCGTAGGGGCAGAGACAGAGGACGAAAGGCTCTATCAGCGATCTATACACCTGATCGTGCTTATAGCTCTCGTTTACGAAGACCATCATCTGGGCTATGGCGGTATTGAAGTTCAGAGAATCGGTGTCCTCGGACACCTTCTTTACGGTCTTATGGAGACACCGGGCCAGCTCCACAGGGGGAACGTCGTCAACCATAGGCCTGTCCATCAGACGCCACAGCCTCTCCAGAAAGCGGTGAACTCCTATAAGCCCCTGGGTGGACCAGGGCTTGGACATCTGGAGGGGGCCCATGAACATCTCGTACATCCTCATGGAATCGGCGCCGTAGTTCTTTATTATGTCGTCGGGGTTTATGACGTTTTTAAGGGACTTGGACATCTTGGCCACGACCCTCTCAAGGGGCTCCCCTGTGGCTGTCTCGACGAAAGAATCGGGACCGACCTCTGTGACCTGATCCATGGCCACCAGGGACTTGTCCTTCCTCTGATAGGCGTAGGAGGTTATCATTCCCTGGTTGACCAGCCTCCGGAAAGGCTCGTCGGTGTTGACAACTCCGATATCGAAAAGCACCTTATGCCAGAACCGGGCGTAGAGCAGATGAAGCACAGCGTGCTCCGCCCCTCCTACGTAGAGATCCACAGGCATCCAGTAGTCCACCTTATCCTGGCCGACGAACTCTCTGTCGTTTTTGGGATCCAGATACCTGAGGTAATACCAGCAGGACCCGGCCCACTGGGGCATGGTGTTTGTCTCCCTCTTGCCCTTACCGCCGCAACAGGGACAGGTGGTGTTTACCCACGACTCTATAGCCGCCAGTGGAGATTCTCCCGTCCCGGTTGGGACGTAGCTCTCCACCTCGGGCAACAGAAGAGGAAGCTGATCCTCCGGCACCGGCACTATGCCGCACTTCTCGCAGTGGACCAAGGGGATAGGCTCTCCCCAATACCTCTGCCTTGAGAAAACCCAATCACGGAGCTTGTAGTTTATGGCCCTGTTGCCCTTTCCCCTCTCCTCCAGCCACTGAATCGTGGCCTCTATGGCCTCCTCCTTGCCCATACCGTCCAGAAAACCCGAGTTCACGTGAGGACCGTCGCCGGTAAAGGCCTCCTTCGAGACATCGCCGCCCTGAAGAACCTCGATTATGGGAAGGTCGAACTTGGTGGCGAACTCCCAGTCCCTCTGGTCGTGGGCGGGAACTGCCATAATGGCCCCGGTCCCGTAGGATATTAGGATATAGTCGGAGATCCACACAGGAACTCTCTCGCCGTTCATGGGGTTTATGGCGTAGGCTCCGGTGAAGGCCCCGGTCTTGTCCTTGTTCAGCTCGGTCCTCTCCAGGTCAGATTTCAGCGACGCCTGTCTTATGTAATTGACCACCTCTTCCCGGTGCTCGTCGGTAGTTATGACGTCCACCAGGGGATGCTCAGGGGCAAGAACCATGTAAGTAGCACCGAAAAGGGTGTCGGGCCTGGTGGTGTAGACCCGAAGCTCTCCCTGTCCTCCCTCTAAGGAGAAGGCCACCTCAGCCCCGGTGCTCTTGCCTATCCAGTTTCTCTGCATGGCCTTTATGGCCTCGGGCCACTCCACCTTGTCGATATCCTGCAAAAGCCTCTCGGCGTAGGCGGTTATCCTGAGGATCCACTGGCGAAGGTTCTTCCTCTCCACCTGAGCCCCGCACCTCTCGCAACGGCCCTCTTTGACCTCTTCGTTGGCGAGTCCGGTCAGACAGGAGGGACACCAGTTGATAGGGGTCTCGGACTCGTAGGCCAGGCCCTTCTCGAAAAGCTTCAGAAATATCCACTGGGTCCAACGATAGTAGTCAGGTGTATGGGTCGATACCTCCCTGTCCCAGTCGTAGGAGAAACCCAGGGACTTTATCTGCTCCCTGAAGTTATCGATGTTGCTTTTGGTGGTTATCTCCGGATGGGTCCCGGTCTTTATGGCGTAGTTCTCCGCCGGAAGTCCGAATGAATCGAACCCCATAGGATGGAGGACGGCGTAGCCCTTCATCCTGAGGAATCTACAGTATATGTCCGTAGCGGTGTAGCCCTCTGGGTGGCCGACGTGAAGCCCTGCCCCGGAGGGATAGGGGAACATGTCGAGAACGTACCGCCTTCTGTCCTTCGGTATGGAGGGATCCTCCACCGCCTTGAAGGTCCTGTTGTCATCCCAATACTTTTGCCATTTACCCTCTATGGATCGAAAATCGTAATCCAAAGTCAACTCCTCCTCCGTATCTCTTTCTGGGCCGATTATACCCACAAAACCGCTGAGCCGCTAGCCAAGGCCTACGGAGGCCACAGCCTCAGCCAAAGACCTAACCCTTATGACCTTAACGTCAGGAGGCAGCTCCTCGCCCTCTCTGGCACTGACCACGGCGGTCTTAAAGCCCAGCCTGGCGGCCTCTTTAAGCCTCTGAGGGGTTCGACCGACAGGACGAATCTCCCCCACCAACCCGACCTCCCCGAGCAGACAACAGTCCGACGGTAGTGCCCTGTCGGACGCCGAGGAAACCAGAGCCATCGCCAGAGCCAGGTCCGCACCAGGGTCTCTCAGGTCAAGCCCTCCCGCCACGTTGGCGTAGACGTCCAGACCGGAGGTAGAGAGTCCACAGCGCTTTTGGATCACCGCCAACAGAAGGTGGAGCTTGTTCAAGGAAAAGCCCCTCGCCGTCCTCTTAGGATAGGGGAAAACGGTGGTCGCAGCCAAAGCCTGGACCTCCGCAACGAGGGGCCGACTTCCCTCCATGACCACGGTGACAGCCACCCCTGGAACCGACTCATCCCCCCTATTCCAGTAGAGGCCACTGGGATCCTCCACCGCCTTAAGGCCCCGCCCCTCCATCTGAAAGAGGCCCACCTCGTCGGTGCCACCGTATCGGTTTTTCGTGGCCCTAAGGACCCGATAGGCGGAGCTCTCCTCGCCGGAGAACAGCAGCACCGTGTCCACCATGTGCTCCAAAAGCATGGGCCCGGCGATCCGTCCCTCTTTGGTTATGTGGCCCACCAAAACCGTGGGGATGCCTCTGCTTTTTGCCACATCGATACACCTCTGGGCCACCGCTCTCACCTGGGTCGGAGTCCCAGGCCATCCCGACTCCTCGCCGGTCTTCATGGCCTGAACGCTGTCCACCACCAGCACACCGTGGTCCGACAGGACCTCTAACGCACCGTCCACGTCGCTGTGGCAGAATATCTCCAGCCCCTCCACGTCCGCCCCAAGCCGAGACGACCGAAGGGCAACCTGAGAGGCGGACTCCTCGCCGGAGACGTAGAGCACCTTAGATCCCGACCGAGCCAGGTTACCGCAGACCTGAAGGAGCAAAGTCGACTTCCCTATCCCGGGCTGTCCTCCTAGTAGGACCACACCTCCCTCGACCATACCGCCGCCTAAAACCCTGTCCAGCTCGCCTATCCCGGAGGAAAAACGCCGAGGGGGCTTTAGCCCCAGGACCTTCTGAGGTGACATAGGCCGAGCCCTTTCACTCTGGGCGCTAGAGGAGATCAGCTCCTGCTCTACGGACCCCCACTCTCCGCATTTAGGACACCTGCCCACAGGAGACAGGCTGACGTAGCCGCACTGGTAGCAGGAATACCTCACTTCGTTTTTTTTAGCCACAACATCACCCCCTTTGAGAATTTCCTCGGAGAGACCGTCCCGCCATCGCCCTGTCTCGCCCGGGCGTATACTCGACCTGCCTGTTCCGTACGAACCGCCTTGGAGGGCACGTCCTGTGCCCCCTCGGCTTGGGGCGACGTCCTGTCGCCCCATTCGTACTACACGACGGCATGTCGAGTATACGGGCTCGAACGGGCTACGTCGGAACGGTCTCTCCGAGGATTGGCGTTTTTAGAGATGCTCTTTAGACAAACGTGATCCATTTTAGCTATATTCCGGGAAACACGCCACTTTACAGCCGCAAAGAGAGATGTTATCATCTCTCCCATTGTCACTCTAACGATTTACCACAGTAAAGGATGTGCTCCTATGACCTGCACCATGATCAGAGTGGCCGAGGGATCGTCCAACGCCGGAGGAAAGATGGCCATAGCAATAGAGAGATGCCGACACCTTATGGTGGACCGGTTTAACCGCCACGGATACAGGCTCTTTTGGCCCTCAGGGCTTCAGCTTCTGGAGACCTGCTGGCTACTCCCTCCGTCCATAAGACGACAGCTAATAGTCCTAAACTCGCCAGCAGGAGAGCCCTGCTGTCTAAGGCCGGACATAACCTTAGCGGCGGTCAGCTACATGGCGAGCAACTACCCTCTCGACCAGTGGCCTCTCAGGATATGCTATTCCGACCGGGTGTACCGAAAGGCCCCTAAAGGATCGGCGATAGAGACGTTTCAGATAGGTGCGGAGCTACTGGGATGGGAGGGAGAGGGGGCGGATCTGGAGATGCTCCACCTTCTGGTTAAATCCCTGGACGACCTGGGCCTGACCGACACGGTGCTGGTGCTGAGCGACCCTTCTCTGGTGTCCAGGGCCATGGAGGGCATCGACCTGGACATGAGGGGAAAAATGATCCGGTCCCTTCAGGATCGGTCCTACCGTTCCTATATGGACCTTGCCAAAAACGCCCCAGGATCTCACAGAAAGTTTCTACAGGCCCTTCCGGAGCTCAAGGGCAAGGGGGAGGCCCTGGAGGAGATAAAAAAACTGACCGGCAAGGGAGAGACCGAGGCCTTAGAGAGGATACACCGTTCCATATCTTCGGTGATGTCGAAAGACAGGGTCTTCTTCGACCTGGCATCGGTGAGGGAGCTGGACTACTACAGCGGGCCGATTTTCGACGTCTACTCATCGGGATCGGGAACCTCCCTGGGGGGAGGGGGAAGGTACGACGGCCTTCTGAGCCGCTACGGCCTTTCAGGACAGGCCGTAGGATTCGGTTTAGACCTGGAGGAACTGGCAAAACAGTCGTCATATCGAAACCCCGAGCCTATCGTGGCGGTGTGGGGAGGGGGAACATCGGTGGAAAAGGCCCTTAACTCCTGCTCCCTCCTCCACGACCTAGGACTCACCACGGAGATACTGTGGAGCTCGGAGAAAAGCCAGTCCCAGGAGCGAACCAGAGCCAAAGGATACCGATGGTGGTTCGACCCGGAGAACAGGCTGATAATCGACGTCGAGAAGGGCCTGGAGATGGCCTTAGATAGATGGATAGAGGAAAGGAATGAACTACCATGATAACCATAGCCTTGCCAACAGGGCGGGTGCTCAAAGAGGCTATAGAGATACTGGAGGACGGAGGACTGCCCGTAGAGGGCCTTAAAAATCCCGGCAGGGAGCTGGTCATAGAGGAAGGTTCAACGAGGTACATTCTGGCAAAACCTATGGACGTACCTCTCTACGTCCACCGTGGGGTGGCGGACCTGGCACTGGCGGGAAGCGACGTCCTCTGGGAGTCGGGAAGCCAGCTTGTGGAGCTTCTGGACACAGGGAGGGGGCTGTGCTCCCTACAGGTGGCCGGTCCACCGGAGCTGTCGGATAGATTCAAAGGCCACAGGTCGGAGCTGATGGGACTTAAAGTAGCCACAAAATACCCGGAGATAGCTGACAGACACTTCTCTCGAAAGGCCATACAGATAGACCTTGTACACCTAAACGGCTCTATAGAGCTGGCCCCTAGGCTCGGCCTCACCGACTGCATACTGGACATAGTCCAGACCGGATCGACATTGAAGGCAAACGGCCTGGTCCTGCTGGAATACGTCGCTCCGGTTTCTCTGCGGCTGGTGGCGAGCAGAAAAGGGGCCTCCACCATGTGGGACAGAATAGGCCCTCTGGTGAACTCCATAAAAAAGGAAAGCTCCCAGCAGGTGGCCTCATGATCTCCCGGACAAGGACGACGAAAGAGACCTCCGTGGAGATATCCCTGGAGGTAGCCCCTACCGAGCAGACCGTATCGATAAAGACAGGATGTCCTTTTATGGACCACATGATAACCCTGCTGGCCTTCCACGGAGGATGGTCCCTGACGGTCTCCGCCCAAGGGGACGACGTGGACGACCACCACATCGCCGAGGACCTTGCCATAACCTTAGGGAGCGCCGTCCTTAAATCCCTGGAGGGCAGGACCTACAGAAGATACGGCTGGTGCGCCATGCCTATGGACGGAACACTGGTTCTTACGTCGGTGGACCTTAGCGGAAGAGGAAGCCTAACCTCGGACCTCCCCTTCCCCACCGAAAAGTGCGGATCCTTCGACACAGAGCTGATAGAGGAGTTCTGGAGGGCCTTTGCCCGAGAGTCTAGGTCCACGGTACACCTGAGGGCCCTATCGGTGGACAACTCCCACCACCTGGCAGAGGCCACCTTCAAGGGAATGGGACAGGCACTCAGACAGGCACTGGAGGACGACCGATCGGTCCGATCCACCAAGGGGGTGCTTGTTTGAAGATCGGCATCATAGACTACGGAGCGGGCAACCTGGGCAACGTGGTCAGAGCCCTGAAGAGGCTGGACCTGGAAGGTGCGGTGCTGTCTTTACCGGAGGAGGCTAAAAAGGCCTCCTTTTTGATACTGCCCGGGGTCGGCGCCTTCGATCCAGCTATGAAAAACCTGGCGGCCAGGGGCTGGGACGAGAGGATAATCGACTGGGCGGAGCGTGGAAACCCCATTCTAGGCATCTGCCTTGGAATGCAGCTAATGGCTCAAAGCAGCACCGAAGGAGGGCTGACACCGGGCCTAGGCCTTATAGACGGCCAGGTGGTTAAACTGGACATAACCCCATCCCCTCACATGGGATGGAACACCCTATCGGGATCGAAGGAACACTACTACTTCGTCCACAGCTACGGCATCGTCCGTTCTAAAGACGTTGCGACCACCACCGAGGTGGGAGGAACGTCTTTCGTGTCGTCGGCGGTCAAAGGCTCGGTGACGGGACTACAGTTCCACCCGGAGAGGAGCGGCCCCTCGGGGCTTCGGCTGCTGGATAAAATAATCAAAGGGAAGGGGCTGTGAGGACGTTGGAGCTATACCCCGCCATAGACCTGTACGGAGGAAAAGTGGTTCGGCTGGAGAACGGCCGGTTCGACATGATGAAAACCTACGGAGAGGACCCAGTGGAGACCGCACTGGAGCTGGCCCGCTCGGGCTGCCGATGGCTTCACCTCATAGACCTGGAAGGAGCCGAAAAAGGAAGGCCGATCCATCTGGAGACCTTAAAGGACATAAAGGCCGCCACAGGGACGTCCATACAGTACGGAGGAGGGCTGAGGACCGAAGGGCAGGTGGAAGAGGCTCTGAACTGTGGGGCCGACAGGGTTTACCTCGGGAGCCTTATATTCAAAGGAGACCCAAAAGCACTCTGGGGCAGGTTCGGCCCGAAAGTGGTCCCCTCGGTGGACGTCAAAGGGGGAACGGTAGCCATATCGGGCTGGACCGAGACGACCTCCCTGTCCCCAGACGAAGCCATAGGCCGACTGATGGACCTAGGCTACAGGACCTTTTTGGTGACCTCCATAGGCAGAGACGGAACGGCCTCGGGACCAGAGCTGTCCCTTTACGACGGACTGGACCACGAAAAGGCGAACCTCATAGCGGCGGGAGGCATAAGGAACCTGGAGGACATTAAAAATCTGGATAACGCTGGGGTCTCCGGCTCGGTCCTCGGGACGTGTCTCTACGAAAGCACCTTAAACCTGAAAGAAGCCATGGAGGCCCTGCAATGCTCACTAAAAGGATAATACCCTGCCTGGACGTAAAGGCCGGGCGGGTGGTGAAAGGCATCAACTTCAAAGACCTTAGAGACGCAGGAGATCCGGCGGAGCTGGCGGAGAGCTACATGAAAGAGGGAGCCGACGAGCTGGTACTGCTCGATATAAGCGCGTCGGAGGAAAGGAGGGGGACCATGGCCCGGTGGGTCCAGGCTGTGGCGGACAGACTGACCATACCTTTCACAGTGGGAGGGGGCATCTCCTCGGCGGACCAGGCCAGAGAGCTTGTATCCATAGGGGCGGACAAAATATCCCTCAACACCGCCGCCGTGGGCGACCCGGACCTCATATCCCGCTGTGCCGACCTCCTAGGCTCTCAGGCGGTGGTGGTGGCCATAGACGTCAAGAAAAAGGGCAAAAGCTGGAAGGTGTTCACCCACGGAGGAAACCTAGAGACCTCTTTGGACTGTTTAGACTGGATAGGGCAGGTCGAAAGGATGGGATGCGGCGAGATACTGCTCACCTCCATGGACGGCGATGGCACCAAAGAGGGCTACGACCTGGAGCTGCTGATTGAGGCGTCTAAAAGGACGTCGGTCCCTATAATAGCCTCCGGCGGGGCTGGATCGGCGGAGCACATAGCCCAGGCCCTGGAGTCGGGCGCTCAGGCGGCCCTGGCGGCGTCTATATTTCACTACGGCATACTCAGGATCAAAGAGGTAAAAGAACACCTCTCGGACAGAGGGATTTCCGTTAGAATAGGAGAATAATCGTGGAACGTATAAAAGACCTTAAATACGACGACCGAGGGCTCATACCGGTGGTCGTCCAGGACATAGACTCGGGGCAGGTCCTCATGGTGGCCTACTCCACCGAGGAGACCCTCATGATGACCGTCGAAAAAGGGGAAATGGTTTTCTTCAGCCGATCCAGACAGGAGATATGGCACAAAGGGGCCACCAGCGGCAACACCTTGGCCCTAGTCTCCCTCCACGCCGACTGCGACAGCGACACTATCCTGGCCCAGGTCCGTCCATCGGGACCGGCCTGCCACACAGGGGAGATCAGCTGTTTTCACAGGCCCATAACGGGAGACGACGGTGAGTCGCCGGTCTTTCTGGGAAAACTCTGGTCCTATTTGACCAAAAGGTCCAAAGCCGACCCCTCAGAGAGCTACACAGCCAGAATAGTCCAAGGGCCCATAGAGAGGGTGGCACAAAAAATAGGGGAAGAGGGAGTGGAGACCGCCCTGGCGGTGGTCCAAAGGGACGTAGAGCAGACGGTCTACGAGACCTCCGACCTGCTGTATCACTCCATGCTGGGGCTCATATCCCTTGGGATACCACTTGGCAGAATATGGCAGGAGCTTAAAAAAAGACACGAAGAGGACCGGAGATAAACTCCGGTCCTCTTCGTGTTTAACGATCGACTGGTGTGTCAAAAAAATATCCCGGCCCAGACTCGGAGAGCTCTATAGATCCCTCCTCTATCCACACGCCGCCTTTGGCCCTCATAATCGAGATAGCCCGACTAGCGGGTCTGTGGGTGACGGGGCTGACGTCCAGAGCCTGACCGGCGAGGGGAATACCTTTAACATTCGCCATAGACTTAACTATCAGGGACACCGTCCCATCGTCGTCGGACCCCTCAAGAGCCCCTATTATCCACCGACATGCGGCGTAAGCCTTGGCCGCCAGCAGAGAATCTCCGACCCTTACTCTGGTCGAATCCCACACATCGGTCTTGAGCCGTCTAAGGTCTCTGTCCTGCTTGAGCACAGGCCAATCCTGATCGACGGAGAAAATGCCGTCCAGCAGGACAACTCCCGAACGGGCGGCCCCAGCGGACCAGACAGGTATAGTCCTGTTTACGTTTCTCAGCTGACGGTACATCTCTCTGGTGGACATATCGTCCATCCAGATAACCATCATATCCGCCCCAAAACCGAGCATCTCCTGGATCACCATATTGTAGGAATCCTGCCCCCCTCCGGCAATCCAGAATATCTCCGGGTCCATTCCCTTTTTGGAGAGGCCCTCAGCGGTAGCCCTGGCACCTCGGGAAAGGTAGGGAGTCAGCATATCGGAAAACAACGCAACCTCGCTGGCAGGGGGAAGGACCGAGCTGGACATCTCCACCGAAGCCCTGGTGATGAAGCTCTTATGAAGCTGGAGGGCGAAGACCCCATCCTGAACCCCACCGGAAGACGATCTTATTGACGTATCCGAATCGTCGGCCAAAAGCAGAGGGGGATAACCGGGCCTCCAGGCCTCGACCAAAGCTCCGTTGGTCGAGGGGCCGGCAAAGGACAACACCGCCCGATAGCCCGACCGACTCCAGTCTCTCCAGCTAGCAACAGGGTCCCCTATATCGTCCTTTTTTAGCTCAAATAAAATATCTCTGCCTCTGATGCCTTGAACGGAGTCGTTAATCTGCGATTGAGAGTAGGAAACAACAGGTGAAATAGACTGGCCACTTGGACCACTCCAACCATCGGAGGGAGACAACACCAGGACAGGCCAGACCCACCCCTCCTTCAAGCCTCTCGCTACGCTATCTCCAAAGGCACAACCTTGAAGAGACATCAGAAGCAGGACGACAAAGAGGGCCCTCAATCTCACCGCTTATAACCTATAACGTTTTTAAGAAGGTCCACCCTCTTAGCGGCATCATCATCGGTTTCGATGCCCTTAGGGACGTAACCGTCTACCACTCCCACTATGCCACGGCCCTGATCGGTATCGGCGATTATTACCTGAAGGGGATTGGCGGTAGCGGCGAAAATTCTGCATACCTCCTGACAGGACTTCACCCTGTCCAGGACGTTTATGGGATATCCGTTTCGCATCATTATGACGAACGAGTGACCTGCGGAAAGAAGACAGGCGTTCTCCGCCGCAAGATCGGTCAGATCCTCACGGTTGCCGTCCTTTCTGACCAGACACTCTCCAGAAGCCTCACAGAAAGCTATTCCGAACTCAAGGGTCGGCGACGACGTCACCAGGGCCTCGTAAAGATCCTCAACGGTCTTTATGAAATGACTCTGCCCCAGAATAACGTTGCAACCCTCGGGAATAACCATCTCCGCGATGCTCCATCCTTTGATTTCAGCCATAATAAATAGTGCCTCCTTAGATATATTTTAGATTTTCGGAATGAAAATCTAAAAGCCTGCGAACCAAAACCGAGGGGCCATCCTCCTCGGGGGGAGGGACCACCCAGTGAGCCACCGAAAGCAGATCCTCAGGAGCGGAAGAAACGGCGACGGCCATATCTGCGAACTTTAAAAGCTCCAGATCGTTTTCGTTATCTCCCACAGCCACTATAGTATGATACTTAATCTCGGAAAAATCAAGCCATCTCTCCAGAGCTTTTCCCTTACTCACACCCTGAGGCAGGACATCTACAAAGCCATCTCCGGCCAGAACGACCTCCGTTGTACCTTCAAACCTCCGTCGAAGATCTCTGGACACAGCACCTGCCAGGGAGCCAGTGGGATCGAAGAACATCACCCTGAAAATCTCTCCCTCCGGTATTATCGGATCGGTCAGCATAGGAGAATAGGACAGCCCAGTTCGATCGAAAAACGCCATAGTCTTGACGTCCTGAGGACGGCAGAAGACGATCTCGTCTCCCATGACCTGGACCTCAAGTCCGTACTCCCAGCCTGCACTGAGAATCGCCAAAGCCAACTCTCGGTCCATGGTCCTCTCCCACAGAGCCCGGCCATTTCGGTCCATAACCCTACCTCCGTCGTAGACCACCGCAGGCAGATCGGAGCCTAAAGACTCCATGTGGGAAAGGGAGGTCGACAGAGTTCGCCCCGTCGCTACCATGACATCCCATCCGGCGGAGATAAGCCCCTCTATAGAGTCGGAGGTAGCCTTTGAGATTCTATCGGAACGATCGACCATAGTGCCGTCCAGATCGGTCACCAGAAGACGGCGAAAGGGCCCCGTCGATCGACGAGACCCTTTATCTTTAGGCGAAATCAATTGGACGCGTTCATCTTCTTCAGCTGCTGGATGACGTCCTCGGTGACATCGATCCCTCCGAAGAACACCTGAGCCTTATCGAGAATCACTGTGACGCCCTTGGCCTTCGCCACGGTGCGGATAGCCAGGTTTATCTCCTTGAAGAGGGGGGCCATAAGGGTCTGCTCCTCCACTGCGGCCTCCTGCTTCTTGGTGGCGTAGATCTCCGCCTTCACCTTGTTGTCGGTGGCCTTCTCTATTGCGGACTTAGCCTCGTTCTGCTTGGCCTCAAGGACCGCCTGTACTCTCTTGGTTACCTGCTCGAACTTAGGGTGCTGAAAGAGAATCTTCTGGGGCTCTATAACACCGATCTTCTCCGCTGCCAGGGCCACAGAGGAAAGGGCCATTGCGAACAGAACTCCCAGAGCTACCAACCTGACGGACTTTACAACACGCATACAAAAAAACCTCCTCGAATTATTTCTTTCCACGCCTCCAAAGGAAAGCGATCTGAACTCTTGTCTAAAAGCCCCTATATTACTGGGGAAAAATTCTACATCCTAAGTCACCGTAAGTCCACCGTAAAAATGCCTAATTCCTATAAATTAGTGTTTTCTTCCGCCAGCCTGAGACCTAAGATAGGACACCGCATCGGAAACCTTGTCCAGAAGGGGAGGGACCTCTTCCCTCAGGACCAAAGCGGGCTTAAAGGTCTTGCCTGCCTCAAAAGATCCTACAATGGATTCCATTATGGCCTCCAGTTCGCCTCGGGCCTTCTCAAAGCCCGCAAAGGCCTTTTCCTTCCCGCTACAACCCAGAAGCGAAGCGCACCGGCTAACGGCACTGAGGACCCAGTCCAACCCCTCCATTGCCTGAACCGACAGGGCCATAGCCTCGTCGATCTTCTCCTGCTCCAACAGGTCGGCCACATCGACCACTCCCTTACGAAGCTTAGGGATATACTTTTCCGCCGAAAGCAGGGACTGAACCACCAAATCGCCGATCTCCATAGAGACGAACTCCACCACCGATCCACCTTCGGTAGCCACAAAAGCCTGGGGATCCATCTCAACTCCGTCGATAAGGATAGAAGAGACAACCCTGCTCTGTCCAGCCAGTATAGAGGACACTTTTTGATAGACTTCTCCTTTATCGACCTCGTCAAGAGCCAGATCTACACCGTCAAGAACGATTTTCTCCATAAAAACACCTCCGATTTATCCCAACGATTATACCAGTAGATAGGGCAATATTAACACAAAAAACTAGGTCTTAGGTCTCTTAACTAAATCCACCAGGCCCAAAATACTCGCTGGACCGTAGCAGCTTTATTCGAGCTTACCGGTCTGCCGATGGAGAAGGTTCAGGACGTAATCAAAAAAACCTGCCTTGTATCCTGTGTCTAACTGGACTAGAATATGGATATGGGACAAACCGACTTAGGATATAAAGACTTATTTTCAAACAAAGAGATGGTGAAAGATCTTCTGACTGGATTTGTAAAGGAAGAGTGGATAGAGGAACTGGACTTCTCCAGGATGGATCGAGTCTCCGGGACATACGTCTCCGACGACCTTCGGGAAAGACAGGATGACATGGTCTGGAAGATAGGCTTCCGAGACAAGTGGATGTACATCTATATCCTTCTGGAGTTTCAGACCACTGTGGATTACTGGATGGGAGTGAGGCTCCTGACCTATATCGGACTGCTGTACCAGGATCTCATAAAAACTGGGGCTATCGATAAGAAGGAGGGACTCCCCCCGGTGCTGCCTCTGGTGCTCTACTCCGGCAAAAGACGTTGGACCGCTCCGATCTCTTTGGATAAACTGTTTACTAAAATCCCCCTAGGGCTGGACGTATACCAGCCCAGTTTTCGCTACTTTCTTATGGACGAAGGAAGATACGACGATAAAGATCTAGATATGCCAAAAAACCTGGTAGCGGCACTGATCAGGATGGGAAACAGCCCTTCCATTCACGATCTCCGTACGGTTATAGGGGAACTTGTAGACTGGCTTAAACTCCCGGAACACAAGAGAATACAGAGGTCTTTCATTGTTTTCCTGAGAAATGGACTGCTCTCCAAGAGGATACCAGGAAAGGACTTCTCGGATTGCGAGGATTTACTGGAGGTGGATACTATGCTTGCAGAAAAGGTAAAAGACTGGACCAGAGCCTGGGAAAAAGAGGGCCTACGAAAAGGGATGCGCCGAGGACGTCGAGTGGGTATAGCACAAGGCAGACAAGAAGGCATAGTGAAAGGCAGAGAGGAAGGTAGAGAGGAAGGCAGAGAGGAAGGCAGAGAGGAAGGCAGAGAAAAGGGCCTCATCCAGACTGCCATAAAGATGCTGGATAAAAACATGGACCTCGCCATCATCTCCGAGCTCACCGGTCTGTCGATGGAGAAGGTAGAGGACATCTCCCGAAACAGGGACAAATACACCGTAATGCTCGATGGATAACTATCGGCCTGCCCCACACCTGGGACAGGCCGATTATCTTGGATTCTATTTTTGATAACCAGACTACGTCTCATTCTTCTTCACGCTTGCGTGAAACACTTTCAACCTCAACCCTTCATCAACTCCGGCAGGATAGATGTTGCCCTGTCCTAATCCTCCTCCGACAGGCCCACGTAGATGGGAAGGGATATCTCAATGGAGTAGAACCGCTCGGCCACGGGAAAATCGCCGGGAGGGTAGCCAAAGCTTCCCAGACGTCGTTCGCCCTCAAATGCTCGAAAAGCTTAGTCCTTAATCTCTAGCAACTTTATGTCCAATGACTTCCATAGTCTCTCTGGCAGTTATTACCTAAAGTGCTAAAATAGAGCTATAGCTAGTATCTGGAGGTGAATCAGGATTGGCGAAAAAGCAGAGTTCAAACCAAGGACAGGACGATTCCCTGTGGAAAGACCTTCTGGAGCGTTTTTTCGTTCCCATGATACAGGTCGTCCTGCCGGATATGGCGGAGGACCTGGACCACTCCAGGCCCGTGGAGTTCTTGAACAAGGAAATGACCAGCTTAGCCCTGAACACCGAGAAAAATCCGACCCCTAAACAGTACGTTGACATGCTGGCGGACGTGCCCCTGATCAACGGTGAGAATGCCTGTATACTGCTCCACGTCGAGGTCCAGGGCAAAGGCGGCAAAGAGGACCTTCCCACCAGGATGAACCGATACAGAAGCATACTGGAGGCCAGATATCATCGTCCTATCGTAGGTCTGGCGATAATAACCTCCCCTATAGGGGAAAAACAATCCAAAGGGCTGTACCACTGGAAGATGTACGGGACAGAGGTTCTCTATCGATATTCGGTCCTAAATGCCTACGAAGGAGACGTGGAAAAACTCTCAGCCAGCGCAAACCCCTTCGACCTAGCTCATTTGGCGGCGATAAGGGCCTGGGAATGTCGTAAAAAAGGGGTCAGTAAGCTACGATACCTGAAGGAACTGGTTATAATCCTTAGGAACAGAGGCTGGCAGGAACACGAAAAAGCCCAGCTTGTCACCTTTATGGAGGGCATCGTCCGAATATACGACCCAGATAATCCCCAGGAATACCTGGAATGGATAGCTTTTCTTCAGGAGGAAAAGGAGGCAGGAGCCATGTACGTAAGCCTGATGGAGAGAAAAGGAATAAAAGAGGGAAAAAGAGAGGGCATACGCAGAGGTCTAGAGCGAGGAATGCAAAGAGGCATAAAAAAAGGCAGGCAGGAAGGCAGACAGGAGGGGGTCATTCAGGCGGTCATCAAGATGCTCGAAAAGGGTACAGACATCCAAACAATCTCCAACCTACTGGACCTGCCACTTGAAAAGGTCAAAGACATCTCGGATAACAGGGAAAAATACGCCGCCGAACTGGAAATGGGAAAATAGCCCAAGTACCTGCCTGCCCCTAGGGGCAGGCAGGTACTCTTTGGTTAGCGGGAATAAGACTACAGAGCTAACCGGTCGGCGATCAGGGATATTACCCTGTCCTGATCCTGCTCCGACAGGCCCACGTAGATTGGAAGGGATATCTCCATGGAGAAGAACCGCTCGGCCACGGGAAAATCGCCGGGAGCGTAGCCAAAGCTCTTTCGATAATAGGGATGAAGATGGACGGGAGGATAATGCACCTGAACCCAGATATCGTTCGCCCTCAGATGCTCGAAAAGCTCCGCCCTTATCTCTGCTGGCACACGGAAGGCGTATAGATGGTAGCCGTGGCCCGGATCGGACGCGGGGACGATACACCCAGGCAGAGAGCCAAACACCCTGTCGTACCTCTTAGCTATAGCTCGCCTGCACTCTATAAACCGGTCCAGCTTGGACATCTGGCTCAGACCCAGGGCACACTGGATATCGCAAAGACGATAGTTGTAGCCCAGGTCGATCATCTCGTTTGACCACGGCCCCTCGTAAAACTCCATCCTGTCTTTATCCTTGATTATCCCATGAGACCTGAAAACCCTGAGCCTATGGGCTAGATCGTCGTCGTCGGTGACGACCGCCCCACCTTCTCCGGTGGTGATGTGCTTTACAGGGTGAAAGCTGAAGGCGGTCATATCCGCGTCCTGTCCCACCATTCGCCTCCCCCTGGAGGCTCCAAGGGAATGACACCCGTCCTCAACGACCAAAGCCCCTACGGACCTGGCCATATCCAGAAAAGGCTCCAGGTCGACGGGATAACCGCTGTAGCTGACCGAGGCTATGACCTTCGTTTTAGGGGAAAGCCTATCCCTGACCGCCTCTGGGTCGAGACAGCCGGTCTTTTCGTCTATATCGGCAAAGACCGGAATCCCTCGCTGATAAAGCACCGAGTTCGACGTAGCGGCAAAGGTCAAAGGAGAGGTTATAACCTCCTCCCCCTCTACCACTCCAGCGGCGTACATAGCCCCATGGAGAGCTGCTGTTCCGCTTGAGAAAACCACGGCGTGGCGACACCCAACCTTCGCGGCCAAAGCATCCTCAAAAGAATCCACAGCTGGGCCCTGGGTCAGCCACTCTCCCCTAAGCACCGCTGAAACAGCGGCGATATCGTCGTCGTCGATAAACTGATGGCCGTAAGGTATCATAGAATCCCTCCCAAAATATCTCAATAAGGCAAAACAGGATCCCAGGCCAATTTACGATGGAGGTCTATCGACCCATTCGCCAGGGACAGCTCCACCACCTTCGTACTGACCTTATAATAATCCGCCGCATCCTCTACGGTGGACTCGGAAAAATCGGAATTCATAAAATCCAGGAGACCGGATAAGGGGCTCAAAAACTCCGACGCAAAAGCCCTTTGAAACTTTTGCCGAGACTTCCGAAAATCGGTGGAAACCAGATAGGATCCATTACCGCCGTACTCTATACAGTCTCCAATGAGACGAGCTATCTCAAATCTCTTACCGTCGGGATGTCTCTTTCTAAGGTGAAACGAAAGGCCGTCGCCATCTGGGGCAGCAAGGGATATCCTCTGTTTTTCGGGAGGAATCCAGCCTTCGAGATCGGAAATTTTCACCTCTACAAGCTCACATAGCTTTTCCGTGGTGATAGGGCTATTGCCTAGGTCAAGGGCCTGGCGTAGGCTGTAGGCCATCTCCTTAGCTCTCTGCCAAGGGTAGGCACGGCCATCTCTATCAGGAGGGCTATACCAACCTAAGTTGGGCTTGCCAGCCAGACCTGAAGACTCAAGGAGATCTTTGACCTTCGCTACATTTCCACCGTAAGCCGGTGCTATTTCCGAAAAGACCGGCTCTCCCATACTGTCGGAAAAGGACAAAGCGACCTCAATAACATCCTCCGGGCATTCATCGGGATCATAACCCAACTGGGCCTCAAGCCTTCGGTAAGCGGCAGAAGAAAAATCGCCTCTCTCTTCGCTTAGCTCATCCCAAAGTCCCGCCAGGTCGGAAGCAGCTATATTTTCAGCCTCCAGTCTGGCTAGGACTAAACTCACAAAGCCCTCAAGTTCCCTCTCAAAGACAGCGCCGTCTATCTCCTCCGGAAAGCTTAGGCTTTTGATATATCTAATAGACTGAGCAGAATCGGAGGATGGAGCGGACCATACCCTCATACAATCGCCGTCTGTCGCCATTACAACCTTAGGCCAGATAAAACCCTCGTTGGCCGCAGCGAGCTCATGGGACATTCGCCAGTTTACGGTAGGCATAATCCCCTGAGGTGGAAGAGGTTCATAGAGCAAACGCCACCAGGACGAAGCAATCCAAGCAGCTAAAGGATACGCCGATAAAAGCACCGACTCTTCCGTCTTCTCGGACCAAATATTCAAGTTTTGAGCCAGGTTCTCACCGTTTACCTGAAGCTGGAAGAATCCCATAGTCCGAGCAACTTCCACAGGTCCAGGATCCTCCGGTCTTGGAAACCACTCAAAAGAAAGGTCAAAAGCCATGGGAATCCCTCCATCGAGTCAAAATTAAGTCATAAAAAGGATTATCTCTCTGCAAAGGATAGCCGTGATAGGATCCCATTTGGGACGATTCCAACTGTGCCTCAAGAGGAACACCCTCCTTAACAGACCATATATTTTTGGGCCAATCACCTACAAAGCGATCGCTGATAAGACCACTGCGACATCCCTCCCTTAAAAGACAGAGAGCCTCTTTTCGAGAAAACACATGGACAACATCGCACAACGATTTTCCCGGTCTCGCACCGCTAGGTGGAGTTAACCCAAAATCGCCAGGCTTCATTTTATGTTCAGGGTTCCCACCGTAAACGACCCTACAAGCAAGAGAGTTTAGGTATTCTAGTGGCATAGGGACAGCTAATTTTCTCTTTAAATTAAATTTACCGTTTCTTTTTTTGATAACGATCACCTCTTAGTGGTTAAAAAACTCGTTACCTGGTCGGCTCCGTCTAAGGGGATGCAGCCTTTTGGGGGAGGGGTTGCGACGGTTATTCCCTCCAGAAGGGACGACTCGGTGACGTCGAGCCACCAGCCAAGGTTATGGCCCCAGCCTAAAGACGACAGAGTAGCGCCTATGGCTCTCTGATTCTCGGCAACCTGAAACACCACCGTGGGCTTTCCCAGAGCAAGGGCCTCGTAGCTGGTCACGCTGGAGGTGCACACGACCTTAGAGGCCCTTGAGATAAGGTCATCAAAGGATCTAGGAGCCCTCCATACGGTGAGCCCCTCCTTTCCCTGGGCGGCATCAAAGACCTCCCTGCGGTAATCGTCGGATACCATCGGCCCCAGCACCGCCACAACAGGGGGCCAGGATGGCCCATACCATCGTGCCATATCCAGCGTCGCCCCACCGATATCGGAAGATCCAGCGACGAAGAGGACGAAACCGTCGTCTTTGGGAACCAGCTCCCGAAATGACCTTCTGAGCAGGCAATACTTTGGCCCAAGGAGCTTCACCACGTTATCGCTGTAGGGGATAGAGTCGGAGCCGACGTTATAGTTGAGGATAAAATCGGCGTGTCTATCCACAGGGATATGGCGAAAATCGTCTACGATCATCAGCTTAGCATAATGTCGAATCCCATCGAGGACCGACTGAGAAAGACGATAGCTGTCGGCGATGACCATATCCACCCCATCGAACTGCCCCGGCCTGTGGAGTTCCGAATAAAAGGCAGGGGAGCCAAAATCGGGAAAATCGCCACCGGCGGCCTCGGGTATACAAAAGCGAACCGAGAAGCCTCCCTCCTCCAAAGAGGCGGCCAGGGCCCTGCACCGGCTGATGTGTCCTCCACCGATGGAGGGACCTCCGTCGGCTAGGATCAGTACCGAGAGGGAGCCCATTCGGATCGTAACATTCCCATCCAATAGATATCGACTGCCTTACCGTCCCTGAGGAGATGCTCCCTCCAGCACCCCTCAACACGAAAACCATGACGTATGTACATGGCGAGGGCTCGCTCGTTTGTAGAGAGAACGGAGGTATAGAGACGACGGAGCCCCAGGTCGGAGAATCCCCAGCCTACAATGTGTTGGACCATCAAAGATCCCAACCCTCGTCCGATATAATCTCTTTCCCCTATGTAAAGCCCCCATTCTCCGTGACCTTGGACAAAATCGATATCTCGAATGGATACCATGCCAATCGGTTTATCCTCATAAAAGACCACCGATACCTTTGACGATTGACCTTTTAGAACACTATCCAACCACATAAGATGCTGTTCCTCGGTGATAAAGTCGCAGGATATCATCGACTTAGATATAAAAGGATCGTTTCTCCACACACAAAGAAGAGATCTAACCTCTTCCGAAACGTCAGCTAGATCTCTGAATAAAAGAGTCATTTTTATTAGATCATCTCCCAGCCTATCCACTGGTCAGCCTCGATATCCACCTTTGCCACCCTGCCCTTGACCAGGTCGCTGTGTTTAGGGGCTATGCCGTATCCCGGCCTTTTGCAGCAGATCATATCCTCGGTTATTACGGTTCCGGCGGGAATGTCGCATCGGGCGTGGAGGCTTCTCCTCGCCTTATGGTAAAACTCCATCTCCTCTTCGGAAGGGCCAAGCTTCCTGCCGTCTCCCATAGCGGACTCCACATCCCGAATCTGGCGGACCAGCTCCTTTAGCTCCCCAGGCTCTATAGCGAAGGGATGGTCCGGTCCCTCCATGGACCTGTCCAAGGTGAAGTGTTTCTCCACGACGGAGGCCCCCATAGCCACGGCGGCCACGGAAACGTGGACCCCTGGGGTGTGGTCCGAAAGGCCCACGGCGGTGCCGAAAGCCCTGCGGATGGTCTCCATGGAACGTAGGTTCATTATATGGGCCGGAGCCGGATAGACCGAGGCACACTGGAGAAAGACGATCTGCTCGTTTCCTGCGTTCCGACAGGTGATGTAGGCGTCCTGTATCTCCTCCATGTTGGCAAGGCCGGTGGATATTATCATGGGCTTGCCCTTTGAGGCGCAGTAGCCCAGCAGATCCAGGTCAACTATCTCGAAGGAGGCGATTTTGAAGAAATCGCTCAACTCGTCCAACTCGTCAACCGCCTTATGGTCGAAGGGGGTAGCGAAAAATAGAATGCCCTTTTCTTTGCAGTAGGAAGCCAGATCGGGAAGCCAGTGCCTCGGGGTCTCTATCTCCGATATGAGGGTGTGGAGATTCTTGTCGTAGCCCGAGTGATGAGGTGTCTTCTTGGAATAAAGGCTGTCCGCCGAGTATATCTGGAACTTTACCGCGTCCGCTCCAGCCTCAACGGCGGCGTCTATATGCCGCAACGCCAGGTCGTAGGAACGATTGTGGTTCGCACCTATCTCGGCGATTATAAAGCAGGAGCTACCTTCCTCTATAGGTTTTCCACCTAGAGAAATAGAACATACCATATCTCATACTCCTCCTATCCTTTGGGATAAAGCCTCAAAAATTCGTCCCTAAGGACACCGTATTCCAGAAGGTCTCTGAACTCGCCGTGTTTCCACAGGGCCTGTCTCCTTCTCCCCTCTTGGACCATGCCCAGGGATGCGGCCAATCCCTGCATTCCCAGATTGTCCTCAGAGGTTCCGCAGTGGATTCTATGAAGACCCAGCTCGGAAAACCCATGGGCACAGAGAAGGACTGCCCCCTCCTTGCCGTACCCCTTGCCCCAGAAGGCCTTATCTCCCATCATCACGGCGAACTCGGCGCTTCTGTCTATCCAGTTTATGGACTGAAGGGACATATTTCCTATATGGACGTCACCCTCCCTCAGCACTACCGCCATGACCAGAGAGGACCGGCTTCCGGTGACCGAATCGACGTAGGCCAGGGCCTCTTTTTTGGATAAAGGCCACCGACCGTGGGAGTTAAACCGACAGACCTCCTGATCGTTGAGCCACTGGGGATAGTTACCTTCGACATCCTCAGGAGCAAGGGCCCTGAGATAGACCCTTTCGCCCTGAAGAAAAACCATCAGAGAAGCTCCTCCCTGTTGTCCCACACCTTCCAGAAGGCCTTTAGAACGTCGTCCAGATCGTCTTTGGTCATAGGGGGACGCATGAGCTCGTGAAGGAACAGCTCCTCTCCGTACATACGCTCGGCGACGGGACAGATCCCTTTGGAGTAATCGACCTCGCCGTCGTACCAGGGAGCCACGAAGGGACAACCGCCGCTTCCGTAGGCCATTTTATTCTGGAACATCGGCTGTAGATAGAGAGGCTTGCAGTAGCCCGAGCTGACCTTCACTCCCTCCCCTTCCCTCAGTTCGGTGAGAGGAAGCTCCGCCTTCACCGCCTCGATAAAGGTATCCCTGTCCACTCCCGCCACAGCCCTGTCGAACTTAAGGGGATGGACGTAGAAAGCGTGGGTGGTGTCGGGACGGATAAAGGTAGGCTTTATGGCGGGGATCTCACTAAGGGCATCGTTCAGGTATAGACAATTCTCCTGCCTTTTTTCAAGAAGGTCTGGAAGTCTGTCCAGTTGGCACCGGGCTACGGAGGCCTCCAGCTCGGTCATACGGTAGTTAAAACCTATCATATTGTTCAGGTAGGTCCTACCGGCCTTCTCCACCACAGCCTCGGCGTGGTTTCTTATCAGCCTGACCCTCATGGCAAGCTCGTCGTCGTCGGTTACGACGAAGCCTCCCTCTCCTGTATGGATGTGTTTGTGGTAGTTGAGGGAAAAACAGCCCATGTGGCCCAAGGTTCCGGCCTTTTTGTCCTTCCAGGTCGCTCCAGGTGCCTGGGCACAGTCCTCTATGACGTAGAGACCGTGTTTTTGGGCTATGTGGTTTATCCTGTCTCTGTCGTAGGGCTGGCCGAATATATCGACCACTATTATGGCCCTGGTCCTGGAGGTTATCCTGGACTCGACGGAATCGGGATCCAGACAGTAATGGTCCTCCTCTATATCGGCGAAGACCGGGACGGCGTTATAGACCAAAGGAGCGGTGGCGGAGGCACTCATGGTATAGGGAGAGACTATTATCTCCTCCCCTGGCTCCACTCCTGTGGCACCGACGGCACAGTAGAGGGCGGAGGTGCAGGAGTTGACTGAAATAGCGTGTTTAACCCCTAAAAAGGCCGCCCACTCCCTCTCCACCGCCTGAACCTCGGGACCGCCGTAAAAATCGTCGTGCCATACCCCCAGAAAACGGGACAGAACCCCTGAATCGATGACCCGACATAGGGCCTCTTTCTCCCTGTCGCCCATGATACGGTAGGCGGGGAATTTCTCGGTCCTGACCGGATTTCCACCTTTTATAGCCAGCTTCATAGCTCCACCTCCCCGGACTCCTGCAAAACCCTGTACATAAGCTCCGCCCTGTGCCAGTCCTCTGGGGTATCTATGTCCTGAACCAGATATCTGGGGAGGACAAATCCCAAGGCGTCGGCCATGTAGACCTTTTTTTCACTTAAGAACTTAGCCGCATCGAGCCAGTAAAACTGTCCTGCGTCGTGATAGCCATCGGGCAGGTCGTTGGACCTGGTAAGCTCGTGCTCCGGCCAAAACATGGAGACAGTGCCGTCTTCGGACATCTTGAGGCCCCTGAATATGGGAAAGGGAAAGGAGGTCACGGAGAAAACCGCCCCTACGTTCCGCTCCACAAGCATCTCCTTGGCCTTGGATATATCAGAAGGCCGTACGAAAGGGGCGGTGGACAATATACAGCAGGCCCTCTCGACGTGGTGGCCCTGTCCCTGAAGCTCCTTTATGCCGTGCTCTATAACAGGGGCCAGAGGGGTGTGGTCGTCGGAAAGCTCCTCGGGCCTGAAGATAACCTCCGCTCCGCAGCTCAAAGCGACCTCCCCAAACTCTTTCGAGTTGGTCGATACCACCACTTTATCGAAACATCCAGCGGCCAGAGCGGCCTTTATGGGATAGGCCATTATGGGCATTCCCAAAAAGGGCTTTATGTTCTTGCCCTTTATCCTCTTGCTTCCGCTTCTAGCCGGTATTAAGGCTATGTCCACAAAAACCCCTCCGATCGAGAAAAAGTAATCTACTAACCCCTCATAGACTGAATTATATCAGAGCAGAGGGAGCTGGCGGACCTGTGTCTCTCCAGCTCGGGCCGGATCGGTCCTCTGCCTTTGGCGGCCTCATCGACCCAAAGCCCCACCGATTTGGGAACGCCCTGTTCAGTGGCGGAGAAAAAGATTCCCTCTGGCCTGGTGATATAGGCCAGATCCTTTCTGACCATGCCAGGCTGAAGGCTGAGGGCTGGAATGCCCATAAGCCAGCACTCGTAGAGCAAAATAGAGGCCATTCCGGCCACGGCGGAGGACGAAAAGGCCAGCTCCCTGCCCTCGCCTGGACGGATCACCTCGCCTAAGAGGCCCCCTCGGTGTTGGTCCCACATGGAGATAAGGGCACATCGGTCCTCTCTTGGATGGGGGGCAACCATCACCTTCACGTCGCCACAGTAGGGCTGAAGGGCTCGGCAGAAAAGGGGAAACACGGTCTTTTCGGTGTACCCCCTGTAGCCTGGCGAGGACCGATCGGTTCCCTGGTCCATCTCCACAGGCTCGGAGGCGAAAACCACCGTCATTCGACCATCGTCGTCCCTGGGGAGAGGGGAAGATGGAACCAGTCCCGCAAAGCCCGGATGGCCTACGACCTTTATAATCCCCTCCGGTATGCCCTCGGAAAGAGCGTCCTCTCTGGCATCGTAGTCCACAACTCCGTAGATATCGGGCAAAAAAAGCCCCTTGCCGTCTATCTCAAGCCTGCGGCGGTAGTTGACCCAGCTTTCCAACATACAGAAAACCGGAACATCCCCCGATCGACAGGCTCTGGCGAGGGCAAGGGGATCTGTGTCCTTCACGCTAGTTCCCATGGCGCAGCCGTCGAAAAGGCCCTTTTTTGCCATATCCACGGCGGTGGAAAGATCCATGTCTCCGTATCCAGTGGTGTGCCAGAACCCCTGGTCCACCGCACAGATCCGATGCCCTCTGGACCTCAGCTCTTCGGCCACAGGCTGAAGGGCTCGGGCGGACCCTACGTCACCGCCTACAAACAAAAAATTCATCTCAACCCCTCCATAACCATCTCCATTATCCTCTGGGTCTTCATAGCGGAGGACAGGGAACTTACGGGCTCTCGTCCATCCTCGAAGGAGGCTATAAGGTCCTCCAGGGACAGGGCCATGCCGTTACAATCGCTGAGGGAGCCGAAGGGGTGGCTAGGGGTGGACCTCATAAGCCAGGAGCTTGGATATGCGTGGTCTTTTTTTACCTCCCTAAGCTCGACCCAGCTCCCTCCGTTTCGTATCTCCAGCTGTGCCTTTTGGAAGGTCAAAGTCCAGTCAAGACAGTGATAGTCTCCCGCCACACCGATAAAGGTGACCGGAACATCACCGCACAGAAGGGAGAAAGAGGGGGTTCCCCGGTCCTGTCCCGCCCAAGAGGATATAAAGGACATATCCCTATCTCCGAGAAGATAGTGGACCGTGTCCAGGCCGTGACAGCCGTTGCGATAGAGTTTTTGACCGTAGTGGACCGTCACCGAAAGGACCTCTCCCCAGAGGGATCTGGCTATAGACTCCCTAATCGAGCTAAAGGGCTGGGCATATCGACGCTGATAGCCGACCATCAAGGTTGTGGCCCCAGACCTCAAAGCCTTTATAAGCTCCTCGCCCTCCTTGACCGAAGCCACAGGGGGCTTTTCCAGCCACACCATCGGGATCTTGGCCTGAATACAGGCCAAGGCGTGGGAGAAATGGTGTTCCGTCGGGGAGCAGATACTGACCAGATCGGGGCTCTCTCCCTCAAGCATAGGGGCCAGGTCGTCGTAAAGGGCCACTTTGGCGAAACCGGCAAAAGACTCCCTCTCGGAGGGAACTGGTGAACAGGCCGCCACAAGCTGGACCTGAGACCGCTGCAAAAGGCAGGACAGGTGGGTCAGAGGGGGCACGCCGATGCCCCCATCGTACCCCCAGGCTATGTTGCCAAGTCCGACTAAAACCGCCCTGTAGGGGTTAGTCTTCGTCAAAGTCGATCCCCACCTGGAACCTGGGAACCCATCGACCTTGCTCCTTGACGAACAGCTTTTTGTTTACGAACCGGTCGGCGACATCCCAGAACTCATCTACGGATATGTCTATATATCTGCAAAAATCTCGAATATAGCTATCTCCGCACTTGCCGTCGTACTCCTTGACGAGCCAAATAGCGTCCTCTCTGGTCAGGCGGCCCTCCCTTATATCGTAGCAGGCCTCGTCGGTGGCGAAGCCAAAGCCAAACTTGAGGTATTTGAGCATCTGGTTGACCATGACCATGTCGGAGTCTAAAGCGGTAAACCTCCTATAACGACCTATATCGTGTAGATCTTCGTAGGCACGCCCCCAAAGTCCTCTTGAAACGGCGAAATCGGCGTTCCCAACTTGAGACCACTCTTTAGCATAGTACTGAAGAAAAATAGCACGAATACCCTTATTTTTCATAGATTCTATATTGGGCACTTGATAGAAGAAGAGATCCTCAGCAACAACATCCTCGCCGACCAGGTCGAGAGCGTTTCCACCTGCCATAGAATCAAGGTTAACCACACTGTAAGCATCGTCGTCACAGCTTTGACCAGTTCCAGCGGTCCCCAAAGTAAGAGCAGCGTTTTCACCCTGGATAATAAGTGGAATATTAAAAAAATCAGCAGCGATATAGGACGAAGCCCAAAGGAAATATTCCGTAGGCTTTACTGGGTTTCCACAACTATAGAAATATCGCTTAAAAAGAGAACGAACGACCTTAGGATTGGGACGAAGATGGATAGCGTCGAAACCAGCGGAGACGAGGTTTTCAAGGTTATGCCTTCCAACATCGGTGATGCCATCGGGAAGGGCGTTCACCAGAAGGGGCCTCAGACCAAGTTTGTCCCTGGCATAAAAGGCCTGAAAGGTGCTGTCCTTGCCGCCGCTGACGCCGACGACACAGTCGTAGGGAGTGGAGCTGGATCTAGACCTAGCCTCATCGGCTATGGCCTTAAGGGCCTCCTCTCTGGAGGACCAGTCAATTAATTTTTTTTGCTCCTCATAGCGACAGGCGTAGCAAACCCCTTCTTCGTCGAAAACAACGCCGGGACGGGTATCGGGCTGAAGGCATTTCTTGCAATATTTCATAACCCCACCTCCTATAGAAGACATATTTTAGATATCGCTTCGGGACTTAAAAACACATCGTTCGTTCCAGAGTTGTACTCAAACCCCAGAGGAACCATGGAGCCCACCTCCCCTAGAGGGTTTTTCAGGTAGTTACAGGATCCATCGAAAGGTATGGAGGGTATTATGACGTAGTGGTCGTCGAACTCCACGGTCCTAAGGGAATCGTCGGCAGGGCACATAACCTCGTGGAGCTTCTCCCCAGGCCTGATGCCTACTATCTTGTGAGGCAAACCGGGGGCTATGGCCTCCGCTATGTCTACCACCTTGGCAGAGGGAATCTTAGGCACGAATACCTCCCCCCTACCCATCCTCTGAAAGGCCTTCACCACGAACTCGACCCCCTGATCCAAAGTGATCCAGAACCTGGTCATACCTTCGTGGGTTATAGGTATCTCGGTGGCCCCATCTTCGACCAGCTTTTTGAAAAAGGGTATGACCGATCCTCTGGAGCCTATGACGTTTCCGTACCTGACCACGGCAAAACGGGTTTTACCGTCGCCTACCAGGTTATTGGCGGCGGTGAACAGCTTGTCGGAGCATAGTTTTGTGGCTCCGTAGAGGTTTACAGGGTTTGCGGCCTTGTCGGTGGAGAGGGCAATCACCCTGTCCACGTCGTTGGCGATACTGGCCCTTATGACGTTATAGGCCCCGTCGACGTTGGTCTTTATACACTCCATAGGGTTATACTCGGCGGCGGGAACCTGTTTTAAGGCGGCGGCGTGGATGACGAAATCCACCCCCTTCATAGCCATGGAGAGCCTCTCTCCATCCCTGACGTCTCCGATAAAGTACCTCATGCAGTGATGGTCGAAGGTCTGGGCCATCTCGTACTGTTTGAACTCGTCCCTGGAGTAGACTATAACCCGTTTTGGGGCCCAGTTCTTGAGGAGACGGCCTATAAAGGCCTTGCCGAAGGAACCGGTTCCACCGGTTATCAGCACTGTTTTACCGTTAAACATAGATACACCTCTATCCTGTATTTTAAAGAAAAAGAGGCCACCGCAGCCAAAGCGGAAGCCTCTTCCTGTTCAGTCTTTTTAAGCCTCCAGGTCGATAAGGGCCCCAAACATATCCTTTACGTGCTGGATGAAGTTAACCACTTCATCGGGTGGGATCTTTCGGACCACGTTGTCGTGGCCCTTGTTGTCCATCTCCATCACAAGCACCTGGTAGACGTCGGCTTCCTTGCGATATTCGAACTTGAGGTTTCTGTCGAAAGCCGAGGCAACCCTCTCCGCCTGCTGTAGAGCCTGGTCCAGCTCTTTAGGATCAAGAGCTTCCTTAACCGCCGGTTCCTGTTTTTGGTACTTTACCTGAGGATAGGCGGCACCGGACCGGATAGACGACTCGCTGGAGGCCACCTTCCCGACTCCGTTATAGGTTGCGGGAACTGGCGCAGATCTCTCGATCATGGCAAACTACCTCCTCTGCGAAGAGGGGAGAGGGCTAGCCCTCTCCCCCTTTTTCGTTCGTCTATGCCGCTATACTACCTGAGGAGCTGAAGGACGTTCTGAGGCAGCTGGTTAGCCTGTCCCAGCATGGAGTTTCCGGCCTGCATGAGGATGTTGAGCTTGGTGAAGTTCATCATCTCTTTGGCCATGTCGACGTCTCTGATACGGCTCTCAGAAGCGGTCAGGTTGGTGCTTGCGGTGGTCAGGTTATTGATGGTGTGCTCCAGTCGGTTCTGGTAGGCACCGAGGTTCGCCCTCTGGTCGGACACCCTGGCTATGGCGCTGTCGAGCACGGTGATGGACCGAGCGGCGTTCTCCCTGTCGGTAACCTGGATGTTGTTGACCCCAAGGGCACGGGCGTTCATGTTACCTATGTTGATTCCCATATCTTCCTTCTCGTTGGCGCCGATCTGGAAGACGGTGGTGTTGTCCGCAAGGTGGACGGTGGTCTCGTAGCTGTCGTCCTTGGCGGACGCAACCCACTTGGCGGTATCCTTGTTCCACTCGACCTTGACGTCGGCCATGGAGTCGAAGGTGACGTCGATGTTCTTGTGGACCACACCGACCAGGTTGTTGCCTGTAACCTTGACGTCCTTGGCTATGACCTTCGCAGGATCGTGGGCGTCGGTTACGGTGACGTTGAAGCTGTTCTCGACGCTCTTTTGGATTACGTTGAGGCTCAGGGCGTTGATGAGCTCCTCGTCTCCTATGAAGGTCAGCTCTCCGTCCTTGCCGTTGATGGCACTGCTGATTACCATGGTTCCGGCAACAGAGTAGGGAGAATCGGGGTTGTCCGCCGCCTCTTCCACGGTGATGTAGTTGGCAAAGGTATCGGACTTGGAGAGACCGTCAAGCTCGCCCTGGCCTAAGGTGTCCCTGATAGCGTCGTTAAGCTTCTCAGCCACGCTGTCAAGAGTATCGTCCTTATAGAGGGTAATGGAGGCTTTTTTGCCGTCTCCCTGGACTATGGTAAGGGTCTGGGGGTCCTCCATCATGAAGTTACCGTTGGAATCCCAGAACTTATCAAGGTCGTATACCTTGGTTCCGCCGTCGGCGATCTCACCTATGCCTTGCTTCTCGATCTTGAAGGAAGCGGCATAGTCTCTACCATCAGGCGAAGTTAAGTTGTTGTAGGCGTTCTCAAGAGCACCGAACTCAAAGGTGACAGTGCTCTTCTTAGCTTCACCGAAGTCTGCACTGGTGGAGACGGTGTTGAGCTGGAAGAAGGAGAAATCCACCGAATTGTTGTTGAGCGCATTATCGTTAAAGGCATACTCCATTACCGTAGAAGGAGAGGAAGCTGCAGTACCCGAGTCAGTACGGTTTATTGTAACGACATCGTCGGTAGCAGCAGCAGAAGACCTAAGGTTTATGACCGTTTTATCGCCAACGGTGAAGGCAGTAAGAGCATCAGACACATCAAACACCGATATAGTATTGGCACCGTAGTCACCACCTAAACTATTGTCGGCACTTACTATTTTGGTGATCGTTCCCTGCCCCTCTGCACTGGTTCCGTCTTTGTTGACCTGAACGTACGTATAGGAGAAGGTTACTGTTTTAGCATCCTCATCAATACTGTCAACCTCGAAAAGTAGAGACATATTTGCACCAACGGAAGCAGTCGCAGCGTTTGCGACAGAAAAAACCGATAATGAAGAAGTATCTACGCCAGCCTTCTCGTAGAATACCTGGGTTACATCACCATTACCGGTTGCAGCAGGGCTGGTTCTAGTCTCTACCCTGTAATCTCCCTCTATGAGGTTGGCGCCGTTCATGGAAATGGCCATGATATTGTCATCGGAGGGCTTGACCGTTGTCATGCCTTGGTTATTCGATGCGCCACCGTTACTCACGATTCCGGTTCCATCCTCTACGCTCCAGCCGATCTCAAAGGTAGCTCCCGCCTCTTTTAAAACTATAGCGAACGTAGCAGCACCAGAATCAGCGGTGATTATCGCATCGTCTCTCAGACCGGGAGTATCGTTAAACTTATCCGCCAAAGCGGTAGCGGTATCAGCATTAGCAACAGTCTGGGTAAAGTTAAGGGTGTAGGTGTTGCCGTTTACCTTTAAGGTTACAGAGTCTCCGTCATCCAAATCTCCGTTAAACTCTCCCTCAAAGTTGGCAAAACCGGTAGTGTGCTCGGTCATGCTCTCCTGAACGGCGTGTTTGACCTTGAAGATATCGGTCTTCTGGATCTGTCCCTTACCGGCAGTAGCGTCTATGGTGAGCTTGTAGTTGCCCTCCATGGCCGACTTCTGGCCGAACTGGTCGATGGTGCGGAGACCGCCACGGACGTTGACCTTGGTGTCGAGGTTGTCGGTGGACCAGAGGACTGCGGCGTCGCCGTTGAGGAGCTTCTTCTTGTTGAACTGGGTCGTGTTGGAGATACGGTCGACTTCCTCGGTGAGCTGATCGACCTCAAGCTGGATAACCTGACGGTCGTTGGCGGTGAGGGTGTCGTTGGCCGCCTGGACGGAGAGCTCTCTCATCCTCTGGAGGATGGAGTGGGTCTCGCTGAGGGCTCCCTCGGCGGTCTGGATCATGTTGATGCCGTCCTGGGCGTTGGCGTTTGCCTGATCCAGGCCACGGACCTGAGAACGCATCTTCTCGCTGATGGCGAGCCCTGCGGCGTCGTCGGCGGCGCTGTTGATGCGAAGACCGGATGACAGCTTGGCTATAGCCTTCTGCATGCCTCTGTTGGTGGAGTTAACCGCGTTGTAGGCGTATAACGCCGGTATGTTGTGATTGACTCTCATGGTTTAAACCTCCTTGTGATTTATATTCCCCTTCCGTGGGGAAAACTTGGACAAACAGGCTGAGGTTATGACCGATCCCGGGAACACGGTCAATCCCCTTCGCCTACCTCTTTTATCGGATCGCCATCTATAGGACTTGAGCTTTTTTCCTGAAGAATTTTTACCAGATATCTCTCTATGACGTCGGCCCTGTCGGTGTCGGAGTTTAGCCTTTCAAGCTCTTTCTCCAGGGCTGAAACCATGGCCTGAAAGTATTTAATGTTATCCGGATCGGTCTGTTTTATCAGCATGTCCTCGGTGTCGACCTTCCGCCTTTCGAGAAGCCTTTCGAGCATGTAGACAATCTCCGGATCCTCAGGGGTGTAGGAGTAGGCGTTTGCAAGGCTCTCCAGAGCTGCCTGGGGATTTCCGATCCAGCACAGATCCCGTCCCATGAGGGATCTTGCCCTGTCTTTAAGCAGAGCTGTGGCAGCATCAAGGCCCATTTGGGATCCCTCAAAGCCCTCTATGGCGGCTTGATAGCTGAAAGAGGCCTCGACGTAACGGCCTTCTTGATGGAGATGGCGACCGATAGCCCAGAGGACCCAAGGGCTCCATTTCGCTGAGACAGGGTCAACCCTGGACAGGAGAAAATCCACCATCACCGACTCAACTATAGTAAGGCCCTCTTCCTGCTCTTTCTTCAATAGAGGCTCAAGCTGGGCCTGGATGGCCTCCTCGTCAGGTGGAAACTGTATGTTTGAGGAATTAAAAAAGTCGGACAGAGTGGAGGAAGCTCTCATATATCTGATCCAGTCGAGAAAAACAGTGGCCGCTATGCCGTGGGCCTGGAAAAACTCTCTGTGGACCTTGAACCAGGTGGACCTTTCGTCTTCGTCGGACAGACTTAGTCTCGATTGGTCCGCTATCAGTATAGCTACGTAGCTCTGTCCAACGTAGCCTAAGAAAGGGTTCTTTTTCGACAAGTCACAAAGTAGATTTGTCATTCTAGACGCCATTTGGTGTGGAAATTCGCCAGTCGCCTCAATAGCTTCCTCCAGATCGTCCATAAGGGTCTTGCCCTCTTCAATAAAGTCCAGAGATTCTTTAAACATGCCTTCTATGGAGTTAAGTTTTTTTTCTACCTCGGCAATGTCTCTATCCTTAGGGGCAAAACCTACGCCGGAATTAACCCTGTCAAAACTGTTATCTACGGAGATATCTATTCCTGCTAGGTATTCCGACAGGGGCCTTATCTCGGTCCCTCTTATCAGTGCCCCTCCCTCGGTGCAGTCCCATACGGAACAGGATATCTTAGGGATCATCTCCTCGAAGGTGTCCACAAAGAGCTTCCATGGGACGATGCTATCGACCATTCCCCCTAGGGCTCCGGGAATACTGATCGGCTGTTCAAGCTCCGCTCCGCTTTTTTCCTCTATCCAGGGAGTTCCTCCTGCGTGGGTGACCTTTCCCGGGCCGAAGGCCAGGTCCTGGCCCACCAGGGCAATTCTGTCAACCCCGAGGAATGAAAGTATCCCCATAGCCATATGGGCCACAGAGGAACCGGAGGGAAGAACAGAACCTCCTAAAGCTCCAGCTATAACCTCTCGGTCCAGGTTTATGCTTTCTTTGCCGACGACACACAGTTTTCCGGGCCATCTTCCGGCTATCTGTGGATAGCATACCGACTGTACCACCAGGACTATATCCTTGAGGCTAGGGTCCTCCCGATCGTACATAGGCCTAAAGTATTTGGTGTAGGTCGGCTCTCCTCTCTCCAGGGCACAGACAAAATGGGGCCTTATGCCCATCTCGGAAAGCTTGTTAAGAAGGGTGTCCGCCGCCACTATGACCAGCTTATCCTCCATGCCCTTTAAAAGGTGGATGTTTTTATCCAGGGAGGGACCGGCGGAAAGGACCACGCCGTGGTAGCCTTTGAAGGCGTTTTTTAGGGGCTCCAGCCTCTCTCTAAACATTATCCAGGGCGCCGCCATAGCCATCTGGCGAACACCTAGAAGGGTATCCTCCGCCGAGTCCCCGAGGGTCTGCATCCTGTAACGTATCCTTTGGACGTAGAACCTGAGAGAAGCGTTAAATGTCTCAGATGCCTGTTCCACCTCTCCAGGGTGGGAGTGAACGTCCAAAACACCACCTACAAAGGTTCCTCTATTGGCATAGGCCTGAGATATTAGTTCATCTATAAGCGTTTGTTCGCTCCCAAGCATGAAGTAGACATTACTAGGGTGTCCCTCAACGAAGAAAGGTATGCTCTCGAGAGCGAACATCATCATCCTCATATTAGGCTCCAGGAGGACTATTGTCTGCCGTTTTTTCGAGTTGTTCAGGATGCCCGTCAGGTAACGAGGGCTACCCAACCCCGCCATTATGAGGACCGGTTTTGTGCCCTCAGGGGTGGCGTCAAGGCACGAGTTCGGCTCGAAGAAGGGCTGTTCGTAGAGGCCGGACCACCAGGTTCCCCTTGGGGTCTCTCTGGCGTTTATGGAGAACCGGTCTTTGGCGTTTTTCATGTAGTCCCTGACCTTCTGGGCGAAGAGGGGCTGTCTTTCGTCCAGGGCCTTGAGGTTGGCCACAAGTATGGGGTTCAGTTTTTCCTCAATCATGGCTGGCCTCCTGTTTTGTCTCGTCTTTTTTGTTTTTTTTCCCCAAGGCGTCGCCTAGGGCCTTTATGGTCATAGAGTCTTTGGTGTAGCCTCCCGCTTTCAGGTTGGCCGCTTTTATGTCGTCCATAACCTCTTTTCTCCACACCGGAACGTCTCTAGGGGCCTTTATGGCGAGTCTGACGCTGTCCCCTTTAACCTCCACCACGGTTATCTCCATCTCCTGGCCTATGAGGAGCGATTCACCGGGCTTTCTACTGAGGACCAGCACCGCTAGGCCTGGCTTTCTCTGCCCTGCATGGCCGCTTTCGCCTCGGCGCTGAGCACCGGGTGCCAGACGGAGTACCTTTCGTCTATGGCGACTATCTGCCTGGCCTCACGGCTGTCTAAGTTGACCACTATAGGGGCAACCATATTGGCTGTCGCCTCCCAGGGGGAGTCTAAAGGTATGGTTATGACCACCAGAACCCCGGTCCTGTCGGGCTTCGACCTATCGAGGCCGATGGCGTCGGCGTCCTCTCCCGGTATGTCCAGGGTGTAGCCCTGATCCACGTAGAAAGGGGAGGATACAGGCAGGGCCAGATTGCCGTCGTCCAGGCTCTGGAGCCATTTTACCGGGTCGTCCTCCTCTCCCAGCAGTATCCAGTTTTTTTTCTCCTCGAAGGCCGGTATGCCCTGGGCGAAGTGAATTGCGTCCTTTTCGTCGTAGGAGACCGAGCCGAAGCGGCTGGTCTCCAGGCTGTGAACTGTGTCGGTCATGGCGTAGGCTCCTTTATCTCAGAAAGTCCACCAGTGTGGGCTGGATTATTTTGGCGACCGTGGCGAGGCCCGCCTGGTATATGGCCTGGGCCATGAGGTATTCCATAGAGCCTTTTGCCAAGTCGGTGTCGCCTATGGTGCTTTTTAGGTCCGAGTAGTTCAGGTTGTTCTCGGTGAGTCGGCTCTGGCTGCCTTCGTAGCGGTTTATGAGAGCTCCCACCTCGGTTCTGGCCTTTAGGACCGTGGTTATCTGGTCGTCTATGTCGGAGAGCATGGAGGATACTCCCTGCACGTCCTGGCTTCTGACGGCGTCTATGAGGTCGTCCATGAAGCCGAAGAAGTCGGTAGCCCTCTGGTCCGCTCCGGTCCGTCTGGTGACGTTCTGTCCCCAGGGGGTGTTAGGGCTCCTGTCGGGGGATGATAGGGTTCCTCCACCGGTCAAAGCGGTGGCGGACGACACCTCGAAGTTCAGGCCCCTCGGGGAGGACATTATTATGTGCTTATCCCCAGAGCTATCGGTGTAGAGCTCCGCCTTTACGTCCTGTCCCTGAAAGCGGGCGTTGATCAGGTCGGGTATTTTCTCAAGCTCCGATAGCTCCAGCGCATCGGTGTTATCGATATCCAGCTGTCTCAGGTCGATGGTGTGCTCATAGCCGTCAACCTTTACGGTCAGCGTGTGGTTAGCGGATATATCCATCGGGTCGAGTGCCCCAAGGTCGTCTATCTTGACCGCAGTGTCGATTCCAAAGGCCTCGGCGGCTCCTGTTGAGCCATCGCTCATGGTGGCTGGCTCAAGGTCGACTATGTTCACCGCCGAGCCGTCCTTTGCGGCGATGGAGAGGCGGACGTCGTTGTTGTTGGGATCGTCGAGGTCCGTGTCTATGTAGGCCACGTCAAGCCAGTCTCCGGCGTATTTTTCAATTTTCTCCGCTAGGTCCTTTGAGGTGTCCCCTGGGGATACGGAGATATTGACCGACCGGCCCAAGCTCTCGAACCGTATGACACCACCGGATCCGGCGGCTACAGCCAGATTCTGGTCCACGGCGTTACCGGCTACGCCGGTGGATATGCCGCTTTGGAGGGCCAGCCCTGCGCTGTAGCCTTTAAGTGCGGGGTCTCCGAAGGGGAGGTCCGCAAACCTCATAGGTTCGCCGCTGGTGGAGAACATGGCGACCTCGGGGTTTCCTGCCGGTCCGGTCAGGTCGACGGTCTTTATTAGGTATTGGCCGTCGGAGCCTTTGCCCACCTGTTTTTGGATCTCTTTGGCCATTTTTGCGGAGTCCACTTTTCCGGTGACGGTGTCGACCACGTCCTCGGCGTACAGCTTTACCGTGTAGTCCCTGTCTCCGACGGAGACCTTCATCCTCGCAGGCATTCTGGGGTCTAAGTCGGTCCCGGTGGGGAAAGTGGCCCCTGACTGGGCGTAGACGGCGGTGGAGAGCCCCATGGACTGAGCCAGGTTGGTGTTTGGGTTTGCAAGGTCCGAATCGGGAGCTATGTCTATTACGTTGACGGGCTGGCCGTCTTTGGTCCTCAGAATCAGCTTTTGCGTTCCCTTTTCCTCGTTGCTGCCGGAGGTATCGGGACCGGCGACCTTGTCTCCCGGGTCGGTCTGGACTATTACGTCGAGCCAGTCTCCAGCTACCGCCCGGATCTCTTTAGCCAGGTCGTCCAGGGACATATCGGGGCCAGCGTTTACCATGACCTCCGCCTTGTGGTCCCCTCCTTCTAAGTACCAGTGGACTTTGTTATCGTCGCTTAGGCCGGTTATCGCGTAATCCGGCGGGAACTCGGTGCTTTTGAGGGTCGTCTCCATTCCCAGCAGGGAGGATAGCCCCGTGTGGCTGTGGTCGGGAGGAAGGGTTACCTCCTCCGCCACTACGGTGGAGGCCCCGAACATGGTCTCAAGGCCGTCGGTGAAGTCGACCTCAAGCTGGGTTCCCGGCTGTTTTGCCACTATGGCCAGTGAGGCGTTGGCGGTTCCTCCGTTTACGACCTTGCCGTAGACTCCCTCAACCTCCGATATGGCCTTGGCCATATCTTCGAGGCTCATTCCCGTTCCGAAGGATATGGTCGTAGATTCTCCGGTTCCAAGGGATATGGTCATGTCCCCTCCGTCGGGGAGGGTATAAGCGCCACCGGTATCGTCTACGTTGGTGGATCCTATGGCCCTGGGCATCTGGATTACGTCGGTCTCCGGCCAGGATGTCAGGGCTATTCTCTCCCCTGTGTGGCTCCTTATCTGGAGTCTCTGGGTCTGGGAGTCCGATCCCTGAACGACCCTGACGGAGACGAGACGGCCTGAGTCTCCCATGTTCATGGAGTTCTCTATGGTCTTTGCGATGTCGTCGAGGCTCATCGGCTTCATCTCTTCTGGGTCACGGTAGCGGTTGTAGTCGGTGTCCGGGCTGTTGGCCACGTAGCCGTTGTCGTTGTCTAACCAGCCGTCCTCGGGGATTCGGACCTTTACCGCCCTGTCGCCGACGGTTAACTGGATTATCTCGTTTCTGCCGGACCACTCGAAATCGGTAGGCAGGTCGACGCTTTCGAGGGTGTACTGGGTGTGGTCTTGGGGAAATACCTGTCTGCCGTTGAAGGAGACGTCGCTGACTATGCCCCGCTCCATCTCGTACTGAACCCTGAACTCGTTGCCCATGTAGGCTACGTCGCCGTTTGCGTCCCTCTGAAAGGGCGGAATCGCGGTGGAGGCGCCTGAGAGCAGGTAGCGCCCCTCTACGCTGTAGTTCGCCGCCTGTCTGATGCCCTCTTGGATCTGGATAAGCTCCTGGGCGACCGCCTCGGCCTCTTCGTCGTCGTAGCTTCCGTTGCCCGATTTGACAGCCAATTCCCTGACACGGGCGATCATGTCGCCTATTTGGTTCATGGCGGTGTCGGTGTTTTTCAGCCAGGTGAGGCCGTCGTCCATGTTCCTTATGTACTGTTCGTTTTCGTATATGGTGGTCCCTAGAGAAAGCTCTCTGGTGACGTCTATAGGAGAGTCGGAGGGACGGTGGTTGAGCTTGCCGGTGGAGAGCTGTTTGTTCAGCTTCATCAGCTTGGACAGGTTGTTGTGCATGTCGTTCATTATGCCGCCGTACATCATAGAGTTTGTGACTCTCATGTTTTTCCCTCCTTACATACCGACTCGGCCCATGCCGTTTATTATCTTGTCCAGCATTTCGTCCAGTGTGGTGACGTAACGAGAGATGGCGTTGAACCCCTGCTGGAACTTCATTATGTCCATCATCTCCTCGTCGATGTTTACCCCCATGACCGACTGTCTCTGTTGCTGAATCTGGTCCACCAGGGCGGTCTGGTTGGACTGCATGGACTGAGCCCTCTGGCTCTGGACTCCCAGCCTGGCGATGAAGTCCTCGTAGTATTCGTTGAAGGTGGAGCTGTCGCCGTCTAAGACCTTTGCCTGTTTCAGCTGGGCCATGTTTATGGCGTTGCCACCGTCTCCCTCGCCTTTGGTCTTTCCCGATCCGTCCCCTGCGGCGGTAGCCAGCATGGCGGGAGCGATCTTCAGCTCTCGGTTTACGGTGAGAGATCCGGCGGCGCCTTTCATCTGCCCTATGGACTCGAAGAAGGCGGTTCCTGTTACGTTAGCGTAGTTTCCGGTGCCGTGTCCTGCGTAGTGGACGGCGTTCATCTCCGACGCAAGGCCGTAGGCTATTTCGTCGAAGTTAGCCATGTGCTCGAGGATTACGTCATCTCGAACCTCAAGCATCGACCTTATCTGGCCGCCTTTTACGTGATGTTCTATCCTTATGGAGCTGTTTCCAGTGGATTTGAGCTGGAACTCGATCCCCTTTGACGCCTCGGTCATCTCCGAAGCCTGGTAGCCGTCGGAGGGGCCTATAGCCCTTGCCTGGCGAAACTCGTTGAAGGAGGATAGAAATTTATCGTTGTTCACCATCAACATGGCGTCGGTGGAGCTGGTTATGACCTCGGTGGAGTATTCGGTGGCCGTTCCCCCCATGAGGCCGAGCCTTCTTGCGGCGTAGGTGTCCCCTTTGTCGGAGCCCATTATGTTTATCCTGTTGGCCTCGCCGATTGAGTTGCTCTCCAAAACCATGTAGTAGTCTCCGCTGCCGTCGGTCTTTATCTCCGCCCTCAGCCACTGGGATGGGTCGGAGGGTGCTCCATCTCCCGCTTTGTAGGAGCTGTTTATCTTGTTAGCGATGGTCCTCAGGCTGTCTCCGTCCTCTATTTCGATGGTCACCTCAGGGGAGTCGTTTTTGAGTCCCACCACGGAGGATAGGAAGTCGCCTTTCATGTCGCTGAACGAGAGAAGGTGATCGTCGCCGGATCGGACCACCAGTCGATCCACGGTGCCGGAGGACTCGACCATGACGTTTAGCCTGCCTCCGACCCCTGTGTCGTTCTGGAGGAAGGATTGAAGGTCGTCGAGGGAGACTTCCTGCCCTACCCCTACTGTAGCGGAGGTGGTGTTCCCACAACGGCTGGACAGCTCCCATTCGGAGGTTCCACTATTCCACTCCAAGGTGACGTACATCTCGTCGGGGTTGCCGGGCATGTCCTTCAGATCCTGGGAGGCGATTCGGAAGACGTGTTCCGTAGGGTCGTCCCCACCGGGAGCCTTTAGCAGAATGGGGCTTCCTGTCTGGTTGTCCAGCTGTTTTCCCGTGGCCCTTACGCCGGAGGTCCCGACCTGAAGCCTGAGGGTTCCCTCTATGTTCATGGCTGAGTCGGGATCGCTGACCGGAAGTCTGCCTATGGCACCGTTTATCTGGGCTCCTCCTACGGACCAGGCGGTCTCGGTTGCAAGTCGTTCTACGGATACCGAGTGAACCGCCTCGGGGGCCTGCTGGTCGATTATTACCGACAGGACGTCCAGGTCGGAGACGTGGTCGAAGGTGTTGTCCTCGACCTGTACGTCGTAGTATCCCTGGTTGCCCGGGACAGGGACCAGCTCCAGGTGTCTGGCTTTATCGCCCTGGACCAAGGTCCTGCCGCCTAGGTATATTTTGTACTCGCCGTCGGTGGTGTCGCAGGGAGAGCCGACCTCGGCGTCTATGAGGGAGCAGAGTTTTTCCGCCATGAGGTCACGACGGTCGTAGAGGTCGTTAGGGTTGCCACCTACTCCCTCTATCTCGCTTATTGTTACGTTTAAGGCGGCTATCTGGTCGATATAGGTGTTGGCCTCTTTGACTTTAAGGGATACCTGGCCGTTTAGGCCGTTTCGGTATTCGTCGTAGTTTCTGGAGAGACTTTCGAGGTAGACCCCAAGGGTGTCCGATTTGGTTATGAGGTTCTGCCTCGCCGAGGTGTCGTCGGGCCTTTTGGATACCTCCTGTAAGGCGGACCAGAAGTCGTCCAGGCCGACCCGGACGCTTTCTCCATGAGGCTCGTTTACGAAGGTCTCTAAGGTGTCCAGAGCCTGGGTCATAACGTCCCAGTAGCCTTTTACGGTGCTTTCCTCCCTGTATTGGAGGTCGAGAAACTGGTCCCTGAGCCTGACTATGGCGTCGATTTTGACCCCCGTCCCTATCTGGCCTGGGAGGGCGGGGCGGTTTAGGCCCGGCTCTGTGAATGGGTCGGTGGTGGAGGCCTCCACCCTCTGTTTTGAGTAGCCTTCGGTGGCGGCGTTTGAGATGTTGTGACCGGCGGTCTCGAAGCCTCTACGGCAGTAGTCCAGAGCCCGTCTTCCCATCTCGAAGCCGAAAAAGCTGTTTATCATGGAGGTCACCTAGCCTTTCAGGTCGAGGCCCGATACCTCCGAGGAGGTGCTTCCGAGCCTTCGCCATTCGTTGATCATCATTTCGTTGAGGGCCTTGCTCTCCTCCACAAGGGTGCCAAGTATCTGTATCTCCGACTGGGCTTTGGTCACAGTCTTTCGGAGGGCTTTACCGGCGGAGAGAAGTTCGTCCCTTTTAGGTCCCGATACGGCCACCAAGCTGTCCAAGGTTGGATCACAGCCCTGTTCGGAGGCTATCTTTGTGACCAAGGCGGAGCGGAGAGAATCCTCCACCGAGGCCTGTCTCTGGGCCCGATCCAGTTCCTGCATCAGGTCGGTCAAAAGTTCGAGGCGCCCCTCTTTGAGCGCCTCTCTCTGCCTCTTTACAACGTCCAGCACCGCCTCTATGGCCTTGGTCTGGGACGAGAGGTGCTGGATCAACTGAGCCTGCCACATATCAGTCCTCAAGGATTCCGGCGGCTATGAGCCGGGCTGCGATGAACCGGTTATCGGGGTTGTAGGTTCCTGACTCTATGCGGTTTTTTATGCCGTCGACTTTGTCCTGTCGGACGTCGGGAATTTTTTTGGCTTCCGCCATAGATCTGGACAGCACCTGGCCGAAGCCGCTAACCTCCAGGCCATCGGCGTTTCTGTCCTGCTCTTTGGGCAGGGGATTGGATTTTTTTACCGCCTTTGATACGGTGTATGTGTAGCTCGGGCCTATTTTGTCTATCATGGAGTATCCCCCCTTGTTTGTCTGCTTGAGTATCGGGCTTTTGTAACCGGGGCTTTAACGCCATCGGGACAAAAAGAAAAGAGGCCCTAAGGCCTCTTTTCTCGGTACTAACCGCCTCTTTTTTCCCTTCGTTCCTGACGAAACATGGTCTTTCTTTTATGCTCCCCTTCGGAGGAGAAGCCCTGGACCAGCCTTTGCCGACAGGAGTCGCAGTAGTCCTGACCGGGGAATACCTCTGCCCCACAGGAACGGCAGCGAGGTCTGCCATCGTCTTTAGTGGCCAATTCGAGCCGACCCTGGTCGACCAGTATCTGGATGAACTCCTCTTCTACGTCTATTATCTCCGCTAAGGTGGATACGTCCATCCTTTCGTTTCGGTGGTCCCTTATGGCGGTCCTGGCAAGGGCGTAGATCTCGTCCAGTTTTCCCCAACAGTCTGGACATACGTCAGGACCTGGGGTGGCAAATACCTTGTCGCAAAAGCGGCAGTGTTTAAGTTCCAAAGGAAATCCCTCCTTTTTTTTCGACCACAGATCGACTCCACGTGATAAATCGCACCCTATCAGGACGGGCTTCCCCTAAAGCCCGATAGGCCCTGTAAAGGGTTGTCCCGGTGGTCTTTACATCGTCAACTATAACAGCTTCCCTTCCATTCAGACAAGGGCCGTCCCAACGGAGGGCGTTTTCGGGCATTTCCGTTCGACCCGATCCATCCAAAGAGGTCTGGCAGGAGAGGGTTTTGTTCCACCTCAGTTTGTCGACTATAGGAAATCCCCAGACCTTCGATATTCCGGCGACGATCCACCGGGCCTGGTTGTATTTTCTGGGGCTCCCTCGGTGGAGGGGAACGGGGATTATCGCCGCATGTTCGGGCTTTGGAAAAACCGAGGCCATCTGTATCCCCATCTCAAGGCCTATCGCTCCGTTGCCCTGGTACTTTAAGGATAGCACCAATTCCCTTGCCATTCCACCGTGAGGTGCGGCGGAGTACCATTCGAGGTTCCCGTGAGTTGGGCAGGGCAGAGAGCCTTCGCAGAGCAGACAGACAGGCCCTGATGGGACGATCAGCTCGGAGCAGCAGCTGGGACAGAGGTCCTCCCCTATGGCACCGCAGACCGGGCAGGCGGAGGGCCAGATGAGGTGAAGCAGGTATTTCAGCATCAGGAGTACTCTATAGGACGGCGAAGGAGCATCATCATTCCGTCTTTTGGTTTAAATCCCTGGTTTGCCAAGAAAGGCTCCAGTTCGCTGGTGTAGGTTATGACCATAGGGACGTCTTTCATCATCGGGTGGTTGAGGGCGTAGTCTATGAGCGACGATCCTAGCCCTTTGCCCTGATGGTCTGGGTGGACGACGATGTCCCATAGGGAGGCTCTGAAGACGAAGTCGGTGAGCACCCGGCAGAAGGCTATGAGCTGGCCTTTATACCTTATGGAGAAGCAAAGGTCGGTTCCTAGAAGCATTTTCTCTATCTGGGAGACCGACCGGCTTCTCCCCCAACCGGTAAAACGATAGAGCCCCTGGAGTTCCCCTGGAGAGAGGGCCATTTTGCTGTCGTAGAACAGGTATTCTCGATCGGTCAAGAGTTTCACCTCCCGCTGGGCTCGACTTTTATCAGAACCCTGACAGGCCCTTCGGTGTATATGTCCCTGTCCGCCAGCACCTCGACTATCTGAGGGGTGGAGGCGTCTTTGAGCTTTTCGACAGCTTCGTAAAAGTCTGTTGCGTCTATCTGCCCCACCGTCCTAGTTAAGGGGTCCGCCAGTATGCCGTCTCTGACCGCTATACCGTTGACCTCCCTCAGGACCGAGTGGAGGGCCGATTCTATTTCGTCGTTACCCATGGAGGGGGGAAGAACTCGCCTCAGCAGGATTTCCCCTTCACGGTAGACCTGGACGCTTTCGTATACCCGATACTCCAGGTAGATAGGTTCTCCGGCTATTACGTTCGATTTTGCCCTGGCCCTTATGACTTTTCGGCTGTCTATTACCTTGCACCGATCCATAACCCTTCTTTCGTCCGCTTCGTCCCAAGATACTGATATGTCCTGGTAGGGCATAGATACCCGTCTGGATACGACGAACCTGACTTTGTCCTTGAGCCTGGCCATTATATCCAGCAGGTCTTCGTCGCTAACTCCCTCGGGGACCACTTCCTGGGCTAGAAGCTCTTCCGCAAAGGCGACGACTTTACCTTCTCTGACCTCCTCAAGGCCTTTTCTGAGTGTACTGGCCTCCAGGCTGAGGGATTCTATCTGGCTTTGAAGCGATTCCCTCTGGGTTTTGAGCTGGGATATCTCTTTTTTGGTGTCCTCAAGCTCTGTGGTCGATCGCTCAAGTTTTTCGAGGCTGTCGATATACTGGATTTCCATTAGCTCCGATTCAGTCCTGCTGGTCTGGAGGCTGGCTGTTAGTTCGGTGATCTGCCTCTGGACGTATTTCATGCTGAAAAGGGCGGTTCTCACCGTGTCGGAGAGTATGGAAAGGGCGACCATTATGCCAAAGGCTATGACCATGCCGGTCAGGGCGGTTATTACCGAGCTGGTGTATTTGGGCCTCAGTCCCAGCAGGGTTATCCTTTTTTTGGCTATTTTCATGCCTAATATGTCGCCAAGAAGGGCTACCGCGGAGCTCAGGAGAAGGGTGAAGAGGATGAGACTCCAGTTTATTTCGGGCAGTATCTCTCCGAGGCCGGTCATAGCTGATCCTCCAAAATAGAGCGAATCTCGCTCTCCGTCCATAGTCGGCCTTCGTCTATGCCAGGGCACCGTCTGGAGGCCCAGGCCCACTGGTCAGGGCTTTCCAGTATGTCCTCCCAGAAGGGCCAGGTTCGGCACTGAGTGGGTCTGACCTGGTATATGGCACAGCGGGCGGTGGCGGGATCGTAGAACAGGCATTCGCCGTTGGCTTTTTCCCCTATGCTAGGGTCCCCCCAACGGTGAGTTACGTATTCCGCCCTGAAGCGTTCTTTCGATATTTTCAGGTGGTCACAGATCTTTTCTTCTTCTCCTTCGGTGAAGTATATGGCCCCAGGCTCCCCTCGACAGCATCTTCCGCATCCGATGCAGGAGAACCGGAGTCCTTCGCTCCACCAAGGAGATAGTTCAGCCAGGCTATTCATCGCCCTTCAGGCTGTCGTACAGGACTTTCCAGAGACCGTTGCCGTCTTTACCGGCCAGGGATTCGGCGGACATCTCTATGGCCAGGTCCTCCATGGCCCCGAAAGGTCTATCCTGGTCCTTTCGACCTCCCATTTCCCTTGCCTGGGAGGCCATTTTTTTCCACATCTGGGCCAGGAATATTGCCTCAAAGTCGGCACAGGCTTTTTTGAGGGTTTCGTTTTCCTTTGCTCTAATTAGCGATGGAGCGGGAGTCTCGGATATTTTCATCGTTGTAAAACTCCTTTCTACATTATGACAAGCTCTCCGTGGAGTGCCCCTGCCCGATCGATAGCCTGGAGTATGCCTATGACGTCTCTAGGGGTGGCACCTACGGCATTGACCGCGTCAACAAGCTGGTCCACGGTGGTGGTGGAGTCCATCTTTATAAAAGACCCTCTCTCTTCCTCTACGTTGACCTGGTTGTTGGCGTAGGGTGTCGTTACCCCCTGAGAGAAGGGGTTGGGCTGGGATACCTGGTTGTCCTGGTCTATTCTGACGGTTAGGTCCCCGTGGGCCACAGCCACAGAGCTTATCTGGACGTTTCCTCCCATTACCACCGTTCCGGTCCTTTCGTTGACGACCACTCTGGCCTGTATATCCGGGGTTACCCTCATGTTTTCCATGTCCGCCACGAAGGCCGAAGGAGATGAGGCGTAGGCACCGGGAAGCTGTACCGCCACCCTTCCGGCGTCTAGAGGGGTGGCTATGTTACCGAATTTTCCGTTTATGGCGTCCGCCACCCTTCTGGCGGTGGTGAAGTCGGGGTTTCTCAGGAGAAGGGACATGTATCCTCCAGAGCTGAACATGGTGGGGACATCCCTTTCGACTATGGCTCCCCCACCTATCTGGCCGACTGTGACGACGTTTTTAGCCACGCTCGACCCTCCTTTACCGGCGGAGAATCCCCCCACTAGAACCGGGCCCTGGGCCACTGCGTAGACCGATCCGTTTGCCGCCTGGAGGGGTGTCTGTAGAAGAACGCCACCTTGGAGGCTTTTTGCGTCACCTATGGCACTGATGGTAACGTCCACTGTCTGACCGGGCCTGACGAAGGGAGGAAGGGTTGCTGTGACCGCCACCACCGCCACGTTTTTGCTCTTTACGTCCTTTTCGGTTAAGGTGACGCCAAAGCGTCTCATGAGGTTTCTGAGGGCCTGGATGGACATGTTGGATTTGTCTCCCGTCCCCTGAAGGCCCATGACCACCCCAACGCCGGAGAGCTGGTTCGATCTGACGCCGTCTATGTCGACCAGGTCTTTTATGCGAACCTGAGGGTGGATGTTGGCCCAGGCGGTGGAGGTTATTATGGTCAGAACTATAAGCAACTTTAGCGTGGCAGATAAGGTTTTAGACATAGGTTTTCCCCCTAGAATATGGCCTGAAGAATCTGGGTCAGGAATCCAGGCTTCTGTATTTTTGTTAGGGTCCCTTTGCCGTCCACTATGAGGTCTACGTTGGCGACTCTGCTGCTGTCGATGGTGTTGTTGCCGTCCACGTCCTGAGGCCTTATGGCTCCCCTTATCCTCATCCGTAAGGTCTCTCCGTGGGTCTGGAGGTCTCTGGTTCCCTCTATGACAAGGTTTCCGTTAGGAAGGACCTCGGTGACCATACAGGTTATCTGGGCATTGGTCGAGTAGCTCCTGCTGGATTTTCCGTCTCCTGTGGAGGATGCGGTGGAGGAGAGCCCCAGCCCTCGGATGAAGTCCAGAAGCCCCGTTCCCTGGGAGACCGTCGCGCTGCCGTTTTTGGTAGTAGCGGTTTGGGCTTGGTCTTTGGTGGTGGTTTTTTCGTCCACCCTTACGGTGACGATGTCCCCTACACTCCTCGGCCTTTCGTCCCCTATGTAGTTGGTGCCGTCCTGCCAGAGGGACTGGGCCCAGATGGGAGAGGTCCAGAGGCTCAGGATGCAAATTGACATAATTATCGTTTTTTTATTCATTTGAGGTAACCTCCACTGTGTCCGGGCCGGTTACGGTTCCCGATACGATAGATCTGGTCCTGTTGTTTCGGACCTTTATGACGTCCCCTATGGATCCGCTTTCCATAGCTCTTCCGGAGGTAGAGACTATTAGGCCCCCTTTTCGATGGATAATCCGCACCCTGGAGCCGGAACGGACGATCTCTACGTCATCGATAGTCCTAGCGGTAAAGGGCTGTCCTTTTGCCATGTCTCTGGTGGCTGCCATTCCGATCAGTACAGCTGGGTCGGAGTAGTAGCTTCTGTTTCTCTCGTACTCTACCGTCATCATCGCAAGATCGGAAGGACTAACTATATCCCCTCTCCCTATGGGCTTTTGGGCTACCACCCCGGGAATGAGCCATCGAAGTCTGACGGGGATGGTCTGCTCTCCCTGGTTCGTCGAGAATCGCAGGTTGACCGACGGCGAGCCTGGATAGAGACGTTCGGGGAGGAGAAGGCCTGCTGGGAGGGCTCTATCGCTGACGACCTCCAGCACTCCCGGCCAGCCTGCGGCCTTTCTAAGCTGGATTTCCAGGTCAGTCTCCTTTCTGAAGGGGACCGAATCGGCCATGGTCAGTTTTATCTTTATTCCTCCGATTCCAGCCTGAGCTAGGGCGGAGGTAACGTCACCAGGGACTATTCTGTTTCCTTTAGGGCTGATCTCCGCCGAGGAAGCGAGCATAAGCAGATCAGGACGATCGCAGGCTATTTGGGCCAGATGGGATAGGCGGATGTTCGATCTCGGGACGACCGATCCACTACCTATCTCTATGAATAGGTCCACCGCCTGGGCTCTACCGCACAGGCAGAGAGCGAAAGCTAGACCTATAGCCATACGACGACGGCGGGTCCAGAGGACCCGCCGGACATCGAAAATCACCGGTAGCACCTCAAATCAGCGTTTGAGGTTGTTGGCCAGTTCGAGGAACCTGTCGGCGGTCTGGATGGTCTTGGAGTTGGCCTCGTAGGCCCTCTGAGCCACTATGAGGTTGACCATTTCCTCGACGACCTGGACGTTAGATCTCTCAAGTATGCCCTGTTCAAGGGTTGGAAAACCGTCATCCCCTGGGTTGCCCACCTGTGGGGCTCCGCTGGCCTCGGTCTCTCTGAAGAGGTTTCTGCCTATAGCCCTGAGACCGGCGGGGTTGACGAATCGGACCAGCTCTATCTGGCCGACCTCCTGGTTTGCCTCGTCTCCAGGCTGTTTGACGAATACCTGTCCCGTGGAGCTTATGGTTATGTCGGTGGCGTCCTCCGGTATGACTATAGCAGGTTCCAGAAGGTAGCCGTCGGAGGTGACTATCTGGCCGTCGCCGTCTTTACGCCACTCGCCGTTTGCCGAGTAGGCTATCTCCCCGTTAGGGGTTATAACCTGAAAGTAGGCGTTACCCTCTATGGCTATGTCCAGAGGGTTGTCGGTTACCTCAAAGTTGCCCGGGGTGACTATTCTGGTGGTGCCGGTGACCCTAGCTCCAAGGCCTACCTGAATGCCTGTAGGGACTGTAGTGCCTCCCTCTACAGGGGCTCCGGGCTCCCGGTTTATCTGGTAGAGTAAGTCGGCGAAGTTGGTCTTCACCTTTTTGAATCCCACGGTGTTGACGTTCGCCAGGTTGTTGGAGGTTACGTCCAGGTTCGTCTGCTGGGCGATCATTCCGGTGGCTCCACTCCAAAGGGATCTTATCATGGCTATTCCTCCTTACACTTTACCAAGTGAGGTTATCAGTCGGCCGGTCATGTCGTCGGAGGTCTGAACGCCTTTGGAGGCCGCCTCGTAGGATCTCTGAGCCTCTATCATTCGGACCATTTCCTCGACTACGCTGACGTTGGACCTCTCCAGGATTCCAACGGTCACCTGAGGGTTTTCCTGAGGGATAGGTCCTCCAGATTCCTCGGTCTCCACGAGAAGATTTTTTCCGACCTGTCTGAGGTAGGTGGGGGTTTCGAACTGGACTAGCTGTATCTGGCCCACCGCCTCTCCGTCCGCTATGACCTGTCCGTCGTCGGAGAATCCTACAGTGGCAACCTCTCCGACCTCAATAGGACCGCCTTCTCCAACCAGCAGGTGTCCGTCAGGGGTGACTATCTGGCCGTCCTGGTTGACGATGAAGTGGCCCGCTCTGGTGTAAAACTGGTTACCCTCTCCGTCCATGACGACGAAGAAGCTGCTGACGTCCTCAAGGGCCAAATCCATTTGGCTGTCGGTTACCTGCATGTTTCCCGCCTCGGTTGACATATAGGTCTCCGAGAGTACCTGGTTCATAGAGGCCACTCCGATAGGCCGACTCCTCCAGGGCCAGGGGGGGATCTCCCCTTGGCTCTTGGCGGGGTCGATCCTCTCCATCAGAACCTCGGGAAAGGATTTCGCTACCGCTTTTCTGGCCCTGAAACCTGCGGTGTCCACGTTAGCCAGGTTGTTTGCGGTGGCGTCCAATGTAGTCTGTTGGACCATCATCGCCGATACTCCGGCGTATATTCCCTTATGCAAAGCTATGCCCCCTTACCAGCGGCGACGTCGACCCCTTCTGGCGGAGAACAGTATGCCCCCTTTGCCGGAGTCGAGAAGCCGGTTTATGTTGGCAAGAGCTACGCCCGTTCCCAGGGCCACCGATTCGGTGGGCTGGTCAGCGGCAAAGCACCGTATGCCAGTCTGTCTGGAGATAAGTTCCGGTAATCCCCTCAGGAGAGAGCCTCCTCCTGTGAGGACCACTCCTCCGTCTATTATATCGGCGGAAAGCTCCGGCGGCGTGAGCTCTAAAACGTTTCTGACCCCGTCCACTATGGACTGGACCCTTTCGCCTATAGCGGAACATACGCTTCTGCTGCTGACCTCTATCTGACGAGGGAGTCCCTGAACCAGGTCTCTGCCTTTTAGTGTCATTTCCATTTCCTCTCCGTCAGGGAGGCAGGTTCCTATCATTATCTTGAGGTTTTCCGCCATCTGCTCCCCTATGGCCAGGTTATACTGTCTGCGGAGATACCTCATTATGCACTCGTCGAATTTGTCGCCGCCGATTCGGAGGGATTTGGATACCACTATTCCCCCTAGGGATATGACCGCTACGTCGGTGGTTCCTCCGCCTATGTCGACGACCATCTTGCCTCTCGGTTCCTCTACGTTTAGGTTAGCCCCTATGGCAGCGGCCATCGGCTCCTCTATGAGGTAGGCTTCCCTGGCTCCGACCTCGACGGCGGCCTCAAGGACCGCTCTTCTCTCTACGTCGGTAGCACCGGAGGGAACGCATATCATTACCCTATTTCGGAAGAACCGTCTGAAACCGGTGTTTACCCGTCTCATAAAGTAGCGGAGCATGGTCTCGGTCATGGTGTAGTCCGCTATGACTCCGTCCCTGAGGGGACGGACGGAGACCACGTTGCCAGGGGTTCTGCCGACCATGTTCTTGGCCTCGTAGCCGACCGCCAGTATTTTACCGCTCTCTTGGTCTACTGCGACTACCGAGGGCTCTCTGAGGACTACACCTCGACCTTTTACGTATATGAGGACCGTGGCGGTCCCCAGATCTATTCCTATATCGTTTCCAAAACCAAACACCTGGCGATCTCCTCCTAAGTTGCAACCTTTGTCCTTATTCTCTCTAACACCGACGATTTTACCGTTAAAAATCGTCGTAGCCAACCCGCCAGAAAAATAAACCTGAAGATGGGGCTGTTGTGGCCGAGTCGGTTCGATTTCCTCCGTTCAGTAGGTCTTTAAACCACTCGGGGGATCTTCTCCCTTTCCCTACTTCGTCCAGGTTGCCGACTATTATCCTGACCATGTTGGTAAGGAAGGCGGTTCCTCTTATCCTGAGGACCGATAATCTGCCTCGTCGGATGTGTCTCGCCTTCAGTATCTCTCGGTAGCTGTTTTCCGGTTTCTCCGATAGCTTGCAGAAGGCTCCAAAGTCGTGTCTGCCGAGTAGAAAGGAGCAACACCTATCGACCAGAAGATTATCCCAGTCGTCCGCCTTTCTCCACCACACCATAGGCCTTATATGGGGGTAACAGGATGGGCCGTGCCATATGAAGTAGGCGTATTCCCTCCAAAGGGCACTGGCTCTGGCGTCGAAGTCTTCTGGCACCGAAGAGGCCCTGATAACCGATACGGTATCAGGAAGGTTGTTGTTCAAGGCCATGGTAAGTCTATAGGGGCTCCACTCTTTGGATAGATCGAAAGAGGCCACCTGTCCTCTGCTATGGACTCCTCCGTCGGTCCTGCCCGCTCCGGTTACCCTCACTGGGCTTCCTTCCAGTATGGCGAGGGCGTCCTCCAGTGCTTTTTGAACGGTGAGGACTTCCGGCTGTAGCTGCCAGCCTGCGAAGGCGTGGCCTATGTAGGATAGCTCTACGGCATATCTCACAGGTTTAACCGCCTTTCCAGCACCGTTATGGCTACGACGGAGATTATCACAAAGGAGAGGGATAGGCCATCCCTCCAGCTCCAGATGAAGGGCTTCATCCTGGTTCGCCCTCCACCGCCTCTGTAGCACCGAGCTTCCATCGCCACGGCGAGGTCATCGGCCCTCTGAAATACTATCACAAAAAGAGGTATAAGAACCGGTATGAAGGCCCTAAGTCGCCTGATGAGACCACCTCTGTCCAGATCCGCCCCTCGGGCCAGCTGGGCTTTCATTATCCTGTCGGTTTCGTTGAGCAAGGTCGGGATGAACCGGAGGGCTATGGTCATCATCATGGATATCTCGTGGGCCGGCACGCCTATTCTCTTGAAGGGCGACAGAAGAGACTCTATTCCGTCCGCCAAAGCCATCGGGCTGGTGGTCAAGGTCAGTAAATTAGCGAAAAGGACGAGAAACAACAATCTGAGGGACATATAGATGCCCATCCTTATGCCTTCTTCGGTTATCGACAGAGGTCCGATCTCCCATAGAGGCACGCCTGACGTGAAGAATATATTGATGAAGGCGGTGAAAACGATAAGTATCATAACAGGTCGAACGGTCCTTAGCATCATGGAGATCCCTATTCGGGATATCTGGGATAAAGCCAGCAGGATAAGCGCCCAGAGGGAGAAGCCTAAGGGCTCTTTGACCATAAAGACCCCTGTTACCAGGGCGATGACCGAGATTATTTTACACCTTGGATCTGCCCTGTGAACAGGGGATTCGGCAGGAACGTACTGTCCAAAGCTCATGTTGTCCAGAAATTTCACTTTGGGGCTCCTTTTCTTTTTTCCTCTATGCTGTTCGCCAGCACGGTAGGGTCACAGGAGAAGGGCAGCTCCATTCCCTTTAGGCTCAGCTGAACCCATAGTTTGGCTACGTCAGGAAGGATCAGTCCTGGAACAGGGCTGGAGGATATGTAGAGAGAGGTTTCCTCCGGTGTGCCTGAGTGAACTACCTCTCCTAGCTGAAGGGCGATTATCCTGTCGCTGAGCTCCAGGGCTATCTCTAGGTCGTGAGTAACCATGATTATCGCCGTTCCCTGGTGATGGACTTTTCTGAGGAGCGAGAGTAGGTGTCCTCTGCCCGATGCGTCCAGCCCTGCGGTAGGCTCGTCCAGCACGAGGTAAGAGGGTTTTACCGCCAGGACCGAGGCTATGGCGACCCTCCTTTTTTCACCGCCCGATAGTTTGAAGGGAGATCTATCCATGTAGGTACTATCCAGGCCTACCTGTTCCAGAACGCTTTCAGAGAGGTCGTCCAGGCTTTCCTTCATTCCCCAGTTTTTAGGCCCAAAGGAGAGTTCTTCTTTTACGGTCTCCGCAAAGAGCTGTTGTTCGGGATATTGAAACACCAATCCAACTCTTTTTCTTATCTCCCTCAGGTCTTTTTTGGAGGATACCGATAGTCCGTCCACCGACAGGGTGCCCACGTGAGGCAGTAAGAGTGCGTTCATGTGCTGTGCCAGAGTTGATTTGCCGCTTCCTGTGTGGCCTACTATGGAGGTCCAGGAACCTTGAGGTATGTCCAGGGTTATATCCTGGAGGGCGGTCACCTCCAGAGGTGTGCCTTGATGGTATACGTGACCTAGGTTGTTTATAGAGATGGACATAGAGCCTGTACCAGCCTTTCCGGCTCAGGAGGGACGTCTTTGGCTATTAGCCCCTTTTTCACCAGGTTTCGCCATAAGGACATCATAGGGGGAAGCTCAAGACCCCAGGCCTCAAGCTCTTCCCTCAAGAAAAGTTCCTCTGGGGTTCCGGTCCACTGAGTTTCGCCTTTTTTAAGCACGACCACTTTGGTGGCGCTATCTATCTCTTCCAGTCTGTGGGTTATGTGGATTATGGTCGTCCCTTTGCTGTGAAGGGATTTTAAGAGGTCCATTACCTCTTTTCGACCTTGAGGATCGAGCATAGCGGTAGGTTCGTCCAGCACTATACAGGGGGTGTCCATGGCGATAGCTCCCGCTATGGCCAGTCTCTGTTTTTGTCCTCCTGAGAGGGTATAGGAGGCCACGTCCCCTTTATCCCACAGTCCAGCTATTTTCAAAGCTCTATCGACCCTGGCCCTTATTTCCTCGGTGGGAAGACCAAGGTTTTCAGGTCCAAAGGCGGTGTCGTCCTCCACCACCGTGGACACTATCTGATTCTCCGGGTTCTGAAATACCATGGAGACGGTTTTTCTGATGTCCCAGAGGTTTTTCTCGTCTTTACTGTCCATACCGGAGATAAAACAAGCGCCCTGCATCGGAATGAGCAGGGCGTTGAAGTGTTTAGCCAGCGTGGACTTTCCGGAGCCGTTGCCCCCTAGTAGGGCAACCCAGTCGCCCCTTTGCACCTCGAGATCTATTCCGTCGAGGGCAAGATTGCCCGCCTCCATGTAGGAGTAGCAGATACCCTGGAGAGAGGCAATGGAGATTTCGTCCATCCTAGACCAGTGCGATGACCGCCATAGGAGAGGCGTCGCCGTTCCGATACCCCGTACGGACGATACGGGTGTATCCACCGGGACGCTCGGTATAGCGCTTGGCCACGTCGTCGAAAAGCTTGTTGACCGCGGCCTTGTGGTTCAGCCTCGATATGACGATCCTTCTGTCATGAAGGGAACCACCTCTGGCCCTGGTGATTATTTTCTCCGCCACCCGGCGCACCTCTTTTGCTCTGGTCACCGTGGTCTCGATGCTCTCTTCGAGGATCAGGCTGGCGACCAGGTTGGCCAACATGGCCCTACGATGGCTGCCAGGGCGACCGAGTTTTCTTCTATCCACTCGATGTCTCATTCAGACTCGTCCTCCTTGTCCGTTGTGTCTCCAGCTCTGTCGTTCTGGAGGGAGAGACCGAGGTTTTCCAGTTTTTCCTCGATCTCCTTCAGGGAAATTTTGCCGAGGTTTCTGATCTTCAGGAGATCGTCCTTTGCTCGACTCACCAGATCGCCGATGGTGTGAATGCCCCCTCGAAGGAGACAGTTCTCGCTTCTTATGGAAAGCTCCAGGTCTCGAACGCCTCTGGAGAAAAGGGTATTTTCCTCTTTCTCTGAAGCGTCATCTACCCCGTCTTCTTTGGATTCGACCTGAGGTACGTCCGCTTCATCGACGACGGGCTGTTCCGACGGGTGAAGCTTCTGTATGTCCTCTACGACTATGGTGAAGTATTTACGAAGAAGCTTGGCAGCCTCGGCGACAGCCACGTCAGGGGCTACTACCCCGTCGGTGACCACGTTCATTACTATTTTTTCGTAGTCCGTCTTCTGGCCGACCCTCTCCGCCTGAACTTCGTACTTCACCCTCTGAATGGGGGTAAAAATAGCGTCGATCAGGAGAGCGTCCACAGGAAGATAGTTGGGCCTGGGACGGTCGTTGGAGGCGTACCCTACGCCTTGCTCAATGTAGACCTCCAGGGACAGTCTGGTTCCCTCGGCCAAGGTGCATATGTAGGCCTCAGGATCGACAAATTCTATGTCGCTATCGGGCTGAAAGTCGGCAGCTGTTACCTTTCGTTCTCCCTCTACGTCGAGCCTCAGCACCCTGACTTCGGGACAGTGAGACCTTATAGGAATGTGCTTCAGGTTCAGCAGCAGTTCTATTACGTCTTCTTCGACTCCAGGGATGGTGCTGAACTCATGGACGACGCCGTCAATGCGCACAGAGGTTATAGCGGCCCCTTTAATGGAGGACAGCAACACCCGCCTCAGGGCGTTCCCTAAGGTAACGCCAAAGCCTCGTTCCAAGGGACCGATGACGACCCTGGCACTGGTTGCCGAACATTCTTCAACTCGGATTTCAGGCCTCATAAATTCCAATGATCCCAACACCTTTCGCTGATAAATCGTCGTTCCTGACTATCTCTCCCAAGGTCAGCCACCGGTTATGTCTGTGACCGCCTACCACCGCTATACGCGACGTCTTTTGGGAGGACGGCACCCATTGTGTGGTATGGGGGTGGCGTCTTTTATGCTGTTGACCTGGATACCCGCACCCTGAAGGGCTCGGATGGCCGACTCACGACCAGGGCCGGGGCCCTTGACCACCACGTCGACCTCTTTGAGACCGTGATCCTGGGCGGCTTTGGCAGCCTGCTGGGACGCGATCTGTGCTGCGAAAGGAGTGGATTTTCTGGTTCCTTTGAATCCGACGTTTCCGCCGGAGGCCCAGGCTATTACCGCTCCGCCTTTATCGGTGATGCTCACGATGGTGTTGTTGAAGGTGGAGAATACGTGAGCGACACCGTAGGATATGTTCTTTTTCTCTTTCTTTTTGCCTCTACGCTGTATACGCTTGGCCACGAAGGTTTACCTCCTTTGACTCCCGGCTACTTCTTCTTGCCGGCAACGGTGCGTTTCGGACCTTTTCTGGTTCTTGCGTTGGTTTTGGTCCTCTGGCCTCTAAGAGGAAGCCCCTGTCTGTGGCGAATCCCTCTGTAACATCCTATATCCATGAGACGTTTTATGTTCATGGTCACCTCACGGCGAAGGTCTCCCTCCACCATGTAGTTGGCAAGTATCTCCGTGCGGAGAGACTGGGCCTCCTCTTCGGTGAGGTCCTTTACCCTGGTGTCGGGGCTAACCCCTACCTTGGCAAGTATCTTCTGGGAGGACGTAAGTCCTATGCCGAAGATGTAGGTTAGACCTATCTCAACTCTCTTTTCCCTTGGCAGATCGACTCCTGCAATACGGGCCATCGCCTTACCTCCTCGCTCCCTGGCGCTGCTTGTGGCGGGGATCCCTGCTGCATATAACTCGGACCACGCCTCTTCGCTTGATTATACGACAATGCTCGCACATCGGCTTAACCGAAGATTTAACTTTCATTTTACACGCTCCTCCTGCTATTGTTCCCCGAGCTGGGGCGGAGTTTTGAGGACAAACTACTTATATCTATAGATAATTCGCCCTCTTGTCAAGTCGTAGGGTGAAAGCTCTACGAGAACTTTATCGCCTGGCAGTATACGGATGAAGTGCATTCGCATTTTACCGGACACGTGGGCCAGTACTTTGTGTTCGTTCTCCAGCTTTACCCGAAACATGGCGTTAGGCAGGGGCTCTACGACTACTCCGCGAACTTGGATGACATCGTCTTTATTGGGCATATATTTCCCTCCTTAGTCTTCCCAGGGAGTCAGGATTTCAGGGTCCCCATCGGTGATGAGCACCGTTTTCTCAAAGTGGGCCGCATCGGATCCGTCGGCGGTAGAGACTAACCAGCCATCGGCTCCCGATATGAGTTCCTCCCGGCCAGCCATGACCATAGGCTCTATGGCCAGTGTCATGCCGGGCTTGAGGGTTATTCCTCTACCGGGACGACCGTAGTTAGGCACCATAGGTGCCTCATGAGGTCTTTTGCCTATGCCGTGGCCCGAGTATTCCCTGACCAGGCCGTAGCCTGCCGGGATAATCAGCGATTCCACCGCATGGCCTATGTCGCCTAAGGTGTTGCCCGATCTGGCGGCGTCCACTGCCCTGTCCAGACTCCTTCTGGTGATTTCCAGAAGGGCTTTCCTTTCCCCGGAGATCTCTCCCACAGGGTAGGTGTAGCAAGCGTCTCCGTGATAGCCCTCTAAACAGGCCATTATGTCGACGCTGACGATATCACCGTTTTCAAGGTACCGGTCCTCGCTGGGGATCCCATGGACGACCTCGTCGTTTATGGAGGCGCACACGGATGCGGGGTAAGGGGTCGGGATGCCTGGAACTACATATCCCTTTTCAGAGGGGTAGGCTCCCGATTTCCGGATGTAGTCCTCCGCTGCCCTGTCTATGTCGGCGGTGGATATGCCGGGCCGGATCATCTCCCGAAGGAGCATGATCACGTCGGCCACTATTCGGCCAGCCCGGCGCATTTTACCTATTTCCTGGTTCTTTTTTATGGAGATCATCAGGACCGTCCAACTATAGCGTCGATCTTATCGGGCACGTCGTCGCCTTTTACCGCATCCACTTTAAAGAGCTGTTCTCTGGCGAGGTAATAGGTGACTAACGGTGCGGTCTGTTCGTGATAGACCTCCAGCCTGTTCCTGATGACAGATTCGTGGTCGTCGTCTCTCTGGTAAAGCTGGCCATCACAGCTGTCGCAGATATCCCCTTTTGAGGATGGTTTGTAGGATACGTTGAAGATCTTCCCGCAACCTCTGCACATACGACGACCTGAGAGCCTATTGACGACGGTTTCATCGTCTACGTCCAGCAGTATTACCCCGTCCAGGGCTATGTTAAGTCTGGTAAGAAGCTGGTCCAGAGCCTCTGCCTGAGGCACCGTCCTGGGGAATCCGTCCAGGAGAAAGCCTTTTTCGCAGTCTTTCTCCTGAAGCCTGGACTCGACCATCTCTATGATCAGGTCATCAGGGACTAGCTTCCCTGAGTCCATGTATCCCTTCGCCTTTACGCCCAGTTCAGTGCCCGCTTTTACGTTGGCCCTGAGGATATCGCCGGTGGAGATATGAGCCACTCCGTGTCGCTCAACGATTTTTTCCGCCTGGGTTCCTTTGCCGGCTCCAGGAGGGCCGATGAGTATAATCCTCATTTCAGCCACCTAGAACCTCAAAAGTCCCGCTCCAGCGGCACCGTTACGACGTTTGAGGATTCCCTCGTAATGCCTCATCAAGAGCTTACCCTCTATCTGGTGTACCAGGTCAAGGGCAACTCCAACCACTATTAGGACCGCCGTTCCACCGAAGTAGAAGGTGGTTATCCCCATGAGGTTGGTCATCAAGTTAGGTATCAAGGCTATTACAGCGAGGAAGGTCGCCCCCCCTAAGGTGATCCGAGACATTACCTTCTCTATGTAGTCAGAGGTCGGTTTGCCAGGGCGTATACCGAGGATAAACCCGCCGTACTTCTTCATGTTGTTAGCTATGTCCGCCGGGTTGAAGACCATGGCGGTGTAGAAGTAGGCGAAGAACAGGATAAGAAGCACGTAGAGAACGGTGTAAACCGGACTCCCAGGAGCCATCATGTTCTGAAGCCTGACCGCAAAGTCACCGGAGAAGAACTTCAATACCGTGTAGGGGAATATGAGGATAGAGGATGCGAAGATTATGGGCATGACCCCTCCCTGGTTGACCTTTAACGGTATGAATGTACTCTGTCCGCCGTAGACTTTGTTTCCCACGACTTTTTTGGCGTACTGTACAGGCAGACGACGCTGACCTTCCTGAAGGACGATACATCCAGCGATAACCGCTACCATGACTATGAGGCTGAGAAGTATAACCAGGACGTGGATCTCTCCAAGACGGATCATGCTCCATGTCCTGATCACCGCTTCAGGAAGCCTGGCGACGATTCCGGCGAAGATCAACAGGGAGATGCCGTTTCCTATTCCGTGATCGGAGATTTCCTCGCCAAGCCACATAACCGCAACAGCTCCGGCGACTATGGTAACCATGGCCGTGATCATGAAGAAGAGGCCACCGGTGAATACCCCTATCCGCTCAAGCCAGAGGACCATGCCTATAGCCTGGATCGATGCGAATCCGACGGCACTCAACCTGGTTATCTGGATGATTTTCTTCTGTCCTTCCGGTCCTTCCTTTTGCATTTTTTCAAGAGCCGGGAACACTACTACCAGTAGCTGCATGACGATGCTGGCGTTGATGTAAGGGGCCACTCCAAGGGCGAATATGCTAAAGCGCCTCAGAGCACCTCCGGCGAACATGTCCAGGAATCCAAGAACTCCGCCTCCCTCGAAAAGGTGGGCCATAGCCGCCGAGTCTATTCCGGGGGTAGGAACGTGAGCTCCCAGCCTAAAGACGAAGAGCATACCTAAGGTGAAGAGTATCCGCCTCTTAAGGTCAGGAAGCCTGAATGCATCACGGAAGGAGTCGATCACCTCAGATCACCTCGGCTTTCCCGCCGGCAGACTCGATCTTCTTTATGGCCTCAGCACTGAAGGCGTTGGCTCGAACGGTAAGGGCCTTGGTCAGATCTCCCTTCGCCAAGACTTTAACCAGACCGTCCTTACTGCGGATGAGACGTTTGGCCTCCAGCTCGATGGCGGTAACTACCGAACCGGCGTCAAAACGATTCTCCAGAAGGTCCAGGTTGATTACCTGGTATGATGTCCCGAAACGGAAGTTGCTGAACCCTCTTTTGGGGGTTCTACGGACAAGAGGCATCTGGCCTCCCTCAAATCCGGGGCGAACGCCGCCGCCGCTTCTCGATTTCTGTCCTTTGTGTCCACGTCCGGAGGTCTTGCCGTTGCCGCAGCCTATGCCACAGCCGACCCTTTTAGCCTTCCGCTTTGTACCCGGTGCAGGGTGCAGGTCGTTGAGATTCACTGGCTTTCCCTCCTTTATTCCTCAATTGGCGAGCACTCAACCAGATGGGCCACTTTGGCCACCATGCCTCTTATCTGAGGGGTGTCCTCGTGGATCACCGTCGAGTTCAGTTTTTTAAGCCCTAGGGCCTTTACCGTTCTACCCTGTCTGGGAGGACGGCCTATTGCGCTTTTTCTCCAGGTAATGAGAAGTTTAGCCATATCAAAAACCTCCTATTCGGCCTCCTGGGTCCGCTTTTTACCGCGGAGAGCCAGGATTTCGTCAGGGGTTCTCATGGCGCCCACAGCGTCCAGGGTTGCCCTGGCGACGTTGATGGGGTTGTTGGTACGTCCTACGACTTTGGTGAGGACGTCTTTGACCCCGCCGAGCTCCATGATGGCACGGACAACACCACCGGCGATAACTCCCGTACCGGGGGCGGCAGGCTTGAGCAGAACTTCGGCGGAGCCGAATCTACCCAGTATAGGATGGGGAATGGTCTTGCCTACCTTCTTAACGGTACGAAGGTCCTTCTTGGCGGACTCTATTCCCTTTCTGACAGCCTCGGATATCTCTCGGGCTTTACCCATGCCTACTCCTACTTTATGTTCGCCGTCTCCGACTACAACCAGGACGCTGAAACGGAATCTCTTTCCGCCTTTTACGACCTTGCTGACACGGTTAATGGCAACGACTCGCTCCAGCATATCGGAACTGGTCTGTCTACCGTTCATGCTCCCCCTCCTTACAGCTTAAGGCCCGACTCGCGAGCGGCCTCGGCCAACGCCTTTACGCGACCGTGAAACATATGACCGCCCCTGTCGAATACCACTTCGGTGATGCCTTTCTCCAGAGCCCTGCGGGCTACCAGAGATCCGACAGCCTTGGCGGCCTCGACGGTTCCGTGACTCGAGAGCTCGGACCTGAGGGCCTTGTCTATGGTGGAGGCGGACACCAGGGTGTGACCTGCAGCGTCGTCTATGATCTGCACGTAGATCTCGCTGAGGCTCCTGAATACCGACATCCTGGGGCGCTCGGGGGTTCCGGCAAGCCTCTTTCTCAGGCGGTTGTGCCGGACGACCCTCATGGTGTTTCTGCTTTTCATTTTGATCATGATGAGATCACCCCTATTTGGATCCGGCTTTGCCGGCTTTGCGGATTATGTGCTCGCCCTGGTAGCGAATTCCCTTGCCCTTGTAGGGCTCAGGCGGACGATAACCTCTGATGATGGCGGCGGTCTGACCGACCACCTGTTTGTCTATGCCTTTGACGCTTATCCTGGTAGGACCGTCGGTGGCAAACTCGATACCCTCCGGTGCCTCATGGACGACGGGATGGGAAAAGCCAAGGTTAAGAAGGAGGTCTTTGCCCTGCATCTGAGCCTTGTAGCCGACTCCCACGATCTCGAGCTTGGTCTCGTAGCCGTCGGTGACACCGGTCACCATGTTCTGGACCATAGCTCTGACCATGCCGTGGGCGGCTTTGGTCTTCTTCATCTCGTTGGCCCTCTGGACCAAGACGGTTCCGTCGGCCACCTGAAGAGAGATGTCCTCTATGACGGGCATAGAGAGCTCTCCCTTAGGTCCCTTAACGACGATTTTATCGTTCACCACGTCCACGGAAGATCCGTTAGGAAGGGCGATGATTTTACGTCCGATTCTCGACATGAAAGTCCCTCCCGTTACCAGACGTAGCAGACTATTTCCCCACCAAAGCCGGCGTTTCTGGCTTCTGCGTCGGTCTTAAGACCGGCGGAGGTGGAGATGATAGCGATGCCAAGGCCACCCATGACCTTAGGCAGCTTGTCCTTGCCTGCGTACATTCTGCGACCGGGTTTGCTTATCCGGCGCAGTCCCTGAACTACCCTCTCCCTGTTAGGACCGTAGCTGAGGAATACCCTCAGTATCCCGTAGGGTTTTTTGGGGTCGTTTATGACCTTGTAATTGCGGATATATCCTTCACCTTTAAGGATCTTGGCTATGGAGAGCTTTGTCTTGCTTATAGGCATATCCACCGCCTCATGGTAGACCATGTTGGCGTTTCTGATCCGAGTGAGCATGTCCGCTATGGGATCGTTGACGTACATCCTGGTTTGTGCCCCCTTTCAGTGACCGCTGTTACCAGCTGGACTTGACGATGCCGGGAATCTGACCTTCCCGAGCCAGCTTGCGGAAGCAGCAGCGGCACATGTCGAACTTCCGCATAAATCCGTGAACGCGGCCGCAGAGAGGGCACCTGTTGTATTTACGTACCTTGAACTTAGGAGTCAAGGTAGCTTTGTGCTCCATGGCTTTTCTGGCCATACTCTGTTCCCCTTCCTCTACTTGGCGAAGGGCATGCCCAGTTTGCTAAGCAGGGCAATTCCCTCTTCGTCGGTCTTGGCGGTGGAGACAAACGAGATGTTCATCCCCTTGGATACCATTATCTTGTCGTAGTTGATCTCAGGGAATATAAGCTGATCCTTGAGACCGAGGTTGTAGTTGCCCCTGCCATCGAAGGACTTGGCTGATATGCCCCTGAAGTCCTTGATTCGAGGGAGAACTACGCTGACAAGACGGTCCAGAAACTCCCACATCCTGGAGCCTCTGAGGGTTACGGAACATCCGATAGGGGAGTTCTCCCTCAGCTTAAATCCTGCGACGGATTTTTTGGCCCTTTTGATCATGGGACGCTGGCCCGATATGGTAGACAATTCCGAGACCGATGCGTTTACGTACTTGGCGTCCTGCTTGCCCTCTCCGACTCCGATATTGATGACTATCTTGACAAGGCGAGGGATCTCCATAGGATTCCCGTAGCCAAACTCCTTCTGAAGCGCAGGAGCGGCTTCGCCTGCGTATTTTTCGAGCATACGAGGTTTCATTGCTGCGCCTCCTCCTCTAGACCTGGTCCACTATTTCGCCGCTGACCTTGGCGACCCTCACCTTACGGCCGTCCTCTAAGAAGGCGTGGCCGACCCTGGTGGGCTTGCCGCTGGTGGGACACACCAGCATAACCTTGGAGGCGTAGATGGGATTTTCCTGTTTCACGATTCCGCCCTGGGGGCTTTTCTGGGAGGGTTTAGCGTGTTTGGAGGCGACGTTTACCCCTTCAACCAGCACCTTATCCCTGTTCTTCTCCGAGTCCCTGAGGATCTTGAGAACTTTGCCCTCTTTGCCTTTGTCTTTACCGGAGATCACACGGACGCGATCGCCTTTTTTAAGTCGCATTCTGCTCATACCATGTGCCCCCTTACACGACCTCAGGCGCCAGCGAGAGGATCCTCATGTACTTCCTGGCCCTGAGCTCTCTGGCAACGGGGCCGAAGATACGGGTCCCTCTGGGATCGCCGTTGTTGTCGATGATCACGGCGGCGTTGTCGTCAAAACGCACGTAGGATCCGTCGGCCCTGCGATGCTCTTTTCTGGTCCTGACTATGACGGCCTTGACAACCTTGCCTTTGGCCACGTTGCTGTTGGGAATGGCTTCCTTGACGGAGGCCACTATGACGTCACCTACGTCTCCCCAACGGCGACGGCTTCCGCCGACCACCTGGATGCACATGATTTTCTTGGCACCCGAGTTGTCCGCCACATTGAGGACGGTGCGAAGCTGAATCATTCTCTACTCCTCCTCTTTGGACTCGGCGGTAGCTCCGAGTACAGGAGCTCTCTCGATTATCCTGACCACCGACCAGCACTTGTTCTTGCTGATAGGGCGCTCCTCGCCGATCAGGACTTTGTCGCCTTTACGACAGGAGTTATCCTGGTCGTGGGCGATGAATTTCTTTGCCTTTATTATTCTCTTGCCGTACAGAGGGTGCTCCGCATGACGGATCACCTGGACCGATACCGACTTGTCCATTTTGTCGCTGACGACTGTACCTATACGTGTCTTACGATGAGGCGTACGGGTCTCCATCTGTCCTTACCTCCTTCCACCGGTTCCCAGACCTTGTTCTTTCTCGTGAACGACGGTAAGGACTCTGGCGATGGTCTTCTTGACCTCACCGATCCGGCTCGTGTTCTTGAGCTGGCCGATGGCGTTCTGAAAGCGCAGGTTAAAGAGCTCCTCTTTGTACTGACGATGCTTCTCCTGCAGCTCTTCTATGGTCAAATCACGCAGACTCTTGGCATCCATGGCTTACTCACCACCCAAACCTTCCCGAGCTACAAGCCTCACCTTGATGGGAAGCTTGTAAGAGGCCGTTCTGAAGGCCCTCTCGACTGTCTCGCGGGGAACTCCCGCTACTTCAAACATGATCCTGCCTCTTTTTACCGGAGATACCCAGAACTCAGGGGATCCTTTTCCCTTACCCATACGGGTCTCAAGAGGCTTCTTCGTGAAGGCCACGTCGGGAAATATCCTTATCCAGACCTTGCCGCCTTTACGAAGCTTTCTGGTTATGGCCACACGGGTGGCCTCTATCTGACGAGCGGTGATGTAGCCGCACTCAAGAGCCTGAAGCCCGAAATCACCGAAGGCTACGTAAGCTCCGCCCTTAGTGTCACCGGTAAGCTTCTCCCTGTGAGGTTTGCGCCATTTTGTGCGCTTTGGCATCAACATCAGCTACGCCCCCCTTCTCTGCGGCCCTTTCTGGGCTGACGAGGCGCAGGGGTGTTGATGGCCTTCTCGTCCCTGTAGATCCAGACCTTTACGCCGATTACTCCGTACATGGTCTTGGCCTCGGCCAGACCGTAGTCGATGTCGGCTCTGAGGGTGGAAAGGGGAAGCTGGCCTTCGTTGTACCACTCGGTACGGGCGATCTCCGCTCCACCGAGACGACCGGCACACTGGATCTTGATCCCTTTGCCTCCGGCCTTCATGGTGCGGAAGATGGACTGCTTCATGGCACGACGGAAACTGACCCTGTGAGCGAGGGCAGCTGCGACGTTTTCAGCCACAAGCTGAGCCTCTACCTCGGGGTTCTTTATCTCCTGAACGTTGACCATGACCTTGGATCCGGTCATCTCCTGAAGCTCGTCCTTTATCTTCTGGATCTCCGCTCCGTTTTTGCCTATTACTACACCAGGCCGGGCGGTCCAAATTGAGAAGCGCAGGACTTTGCCTACACGCTCTATCTCCACTTTGGAGATTCCAGCACCCTCCCAACGGCCTTTGATCCACTCACGAAGCTTGAGATCCTCGTGAAGGTTTTTGGCATAGTTCTTACCGTCAGCGAACCAGCGGGACTCCCAGTCCCTGGTTATACCGACTCTGTATCCAACAGGGTGTACCTTCTGACCCATCTCTCAGCCCTCCTTAACGTTCTGCGACCGACACGGTGATGTGGCTCGTGCGATGGCGGTAGGGATGGGCCCGCCCCATCGACACAGGACGGAAGCGTTTCATGCTAGGTCCCTGATCGGCAAAGGCCTCTACGACTACCAGCTTGTCTACGTCCAGACCACAGTTGTGCTCTGCGTTAGCCACGGCACTCTTGAGGACCTTCTCGATAACCTTGGCGGCTTTCTTCGGGGTGTAGCGAAGGGCTACCAGCGCCTCTCCTACTTTTTTGCCCCTGATAAGGGTCAGTACCTGGCGAACCTTGAAAGGAGAGAGCCGGACCTGTTTGGCACGTGCTTTTGCCTCCATAATCCCTTTTCCTCCCTATCTCCTGACGCCGGAACGGCGCTCCTGTCCGGCGTGACCGCCGAACTTCCTGGTGGGAGCGAACTCCCCTAGCTTATGACCGACCATATTCTCGCTGATGTAGATAGGTATGTGAATACGGCCATTGTGAATAGCGATGGTGTGTCCGATCATCGCTGGGACGATCATGCTTGCACGAGACCAGGTCTTGAGGACCTTTCTCTCGCCACTCTGGTTAAAGGCTTCTACGCGGCCGAGAAGTCTCTGCTCAACGTAGGGTCCCTTTTTGGCGGAACGAGCCATTGAATTACCCCCTCATCTCTACTTGGCAAACCGGCGACGGACGATGAACTTATCCGAAGGCTTCTTCCTGCGAGTCCTGTAGCCCTTTGCAGGCGTTCCCCAAGGGGAGACCGGGTGTTTGTGGGATTTGCTCTTTCCTTCACCACCACCCATGGGATGGTCCACAGGGTTCATGACCATGGCCCTAACATGGGGTTTCCTGCCGAGCCAACGGGTCTTTCCCGCTTTTCCTGCGCTGGCGTTCTCGTGTTCCGTGTTGCCGACCTGACCAATGGTGGCCATGCACTGAAGCAACACAAGGCGAAGCTCTCCGCTTGGCATCCTTATGAAGGCGTACTTGCCCTCTTTGGCCATGAGCTGAGCGGTGGTTCCGGCGGAGCGAACCATTACGCCGCCTCTGCCTGGCTCTAGCTCGATGTTGTGGACCATAGTACCTACCGGTATATCGGCGAGCTTCAGGGCGTTGCCTGGAACTATGTCAGATCCAGGGCCAGCCATGATGGTCATACCTACGTTCAGACCGACGGGGCAGAGGATGTAGCGCTTCTCTCCATCTGCATCGTGGATGAGGGCGATCCTGGCCGAACGGTTGGGATCGTACTCTATCGCGGCGACCTTGCCGGGAACTCCGAGTTTGCTTCTTTTGAAGTCTATTACACGATAACGTCTGGAGTTACCGCCGCCACGATGGCGCATGGTTATCCTTCCGTTATTGTTCCTTCCTCCCTTTTTGCTGAGGGGGGCCAAAAGCGACTTTTCCGGCTCGCCTTTGGTTATCTCCTCATAGGTTGGAATGCTCATGAAACGCCTTCCCGGCGTTGTGGGATTAAACTTTCTGATTCCCATTCTTCCGTCCTCCCGTCAGAGCTAGACGCTGGCGCCTTCGAAGAACTCGATGCGTTCTCCCTCGGCCAGTGTGACGATGGCCTTTTTCCAGGCCCTGCTCTTCCCGAGGAAAACGCCCATTCTCTTGGGCTTAGAGCGAACTTTCAGCGTGTGAACCTTTTCGACTTTAACCTTGAAGACCGTCTCTACCGCTTTGCGGACCTCGGTCTTATTAGCCTGAGGATGAATCTCAAAGGTGTACTTGTTCTCTTCCATCATTCGGCTGCTTTTCTCCGTTACTATAGGCCGTACGATGATGTCGTGAGCCATGAGTTTCATTAGGCGTACACCTCCTCCAGTTTTTTGACCGCCCCTGCGCTCATGACGATATGTCCGTGCTTGAGCAGGTCGTAGACGTTGATGCTGTCGACATGCATTACCCTGGCGCCAGGGATGTTTCTGGCGGATTTCGTCACGTTCATATCCGACGAGTCCAGGATAACCAGAGGCTTGACCGCACCGAGAGCCTGAAAGAAGCCTTTCATGATCTTAGTGGACGGTGCTTCCATGGAAAGGGACTGAATACCCAGTATCTGAGCGTCTCTGACCTTCTGGGACAGGGCACTGCAGATAGCCAGTTTCCGTACCTTCTTGTTTACCTTTTGACGGTAGCTCCTGGGCTTAGGACCGTGGACTACTCCACCGCCGACCCAGATAGGAGATCTGGTACTGCCGTGACGGGCACGTCCAGTGTGTTTCTGTCTCCAAGGCTTCTTTCCTCCACCTCTTACCTCGCCTCTGCTCTTGGCGGATGCAGTTCCCTGCCGGCGATTGGCCAGCTGAGCTACAACCACCTGATGCATGGCGGGAATGTGAAGAGGTACGTCAAAAACCACGTCGGAAAGGTTGAGCTCTCCGACCGATTCGCCGCTTATATTGACAAGCTTGATGCTCGGCATTTTCTATTGACCTCCTTGCCCGTGCCGACTAGCCCTTTTTATGGAGCAGGACCAGGCAGTTTTTGGCACCAGGAATGGCACCCTTGACGAGGACGAGGTTGTTCTCCCGATCCACGGCGACCACGGAGAGGTTTTTCACCGTGACCCTCTCGTTTCCGAGCTGACCAGGCATCGTCTTACCCTTGAAGACCCGACTGGGGCTACTGCTAGCACCGCTGGAGTTAGGCTTACGGTGGGTTTTGGAAACACCGTGGCTCGCCTGGGCTCCTCCGAAGTTGTAGCGCTTCATAACTCCGGCAAAACCCTTTCCTTTGCTGGTTCCGGTAGCGTCGATTTTCTCACCAGGCTCGAAGATGGAGACGTCCACGGTGCTTCCGACCTTATAGTCGGAGGTGCAGCAGAGCCTGAACTCCCTGAGCCACCGTTTGGCCTCGCTTCCTGCTTTCTCGAAAAAGCCCTTCATGGGCTTCGTTACTTTGCGATGATTCGCCTTTCCAAAACCGAGAAGTAAGGCGTCGTAGCCGTTTTCCTCTTTGGTTCTGACGGCGAGGACCGGACATGGACCGGCTTCGACCACCGTGACGGGGACAGCCTGTCCCTGCTCGTTGTAGATCTGGGTCATGCCCAGTTTCAAACCCAGGATACCAAGACTCATATTGTTCACTCCTTTGCTCAGAGCTTCCCGCTAAAGCTTGATCTGGATGTCAACTCCAGAGGGAAGATTCAGCTGCATAAGGGCATCCATGGTTTTCTGATTGGGATCGAGTATGTCGATCAGCCTCTTATGCGTTCTCATCTCAAAATGCTCTCTGGCGTCCTTGTCCACGTGAGGAGACCTAAGAACGCAGTATTTGTTTATCTCCGTAGGGAGAGGGATCGGGCCAGAGACCCTGGCCCCACTCCGCTCCGCCGTCTCAGCTATCTGAGACGCAGATGTGTCTAGGACCTTGTGATCGAAGGCCTTTAGACGGATGCGGATCTTTTTGGACACGACTGTGACCTCCTGTATTACTCTAAGATCTCGGTTACGACGCCAGCGCCGACGGTGTGACCGCCCTCACGGATGGCGAAACGAAGGCCCGGATCCATGGCGATGGGGTGGATAAGCTCGACCTTGAAGGTGGCGTTGTCCCCAGGCATTACCATCTCGACTCCCTCAGGAAGCTCGATGGCTCCGGTGACGTCGGTGGTACGGAAGTAGAACTGAGGCTTGTAGCCCTTGAAGAAGGGAGTGTGACGGCCGCCCTCTTCCTTCTTGAGGACGTAGACCTCAGCCTTGAACTTGGTGTGAGGCTTGATCGATCCGGGCTTGGCCAGAACCTGACCGCGCTCGACGTCGTCTTTGCCGGTTCCACGAAGAAGGACCCCTACGTTATCTCCAGCCAGAGCCTCGTCGAGGATCTTGCGGAACATCTCGAGGGAGGTGGCAACGGTCTTCTGGGTGTCCCTGATCCCGACT